>DATMOE010000070.1:0-3111 GCA_035568435.1 Herbaspirillum sp.
AGCAACCGGTGCCGGCGTCGGCGCCGGCATTGGCGCCATCCTTGGCGCTGCAACCGGCAATGGCGGCGCCGGACGCGCTCTCGGCGGCGCGGCGATCGGCGGCGCAATCGGCGCTGTCACCGGCAATGTATGGTCGAATCACATGGAAAATCAGAAGCGCGCCATGCAGCAGGCGGCCCAGGGAACCGGCGTGGAAGTAACGCAAACTGCGGATAATCGTCTAAAACTGGAAATCCCTAGCGACATTTCATTCGATACCGGCCGTGCCGATATCAAACCGAATTTGCGTCCGGTGCTGGATCGCTTCGCAGCAACATTGGCGGAAAATGAGGCAACCGTCATTACCATCATCGGCCATACCGACAACACCGGCAGCGATGCAATCAACGATCCGCTATCACGCGAGCGCGCAATCCGCACGCGCGATTATCTATCTATACGCGGCGTATCGCCAAGCCGTTTCTCGGTCGAGGGACATGGTTCTCACGAACCGCTGGTAGCGAATGATTCCGATGCCAACCGCGCCCGTAATCGGCGCGTCGAAATCTTCGTGGCCGAACCGCAGCAGCACTGATTTTTAAATACGGCAAACGCCCATGAAAAACGCCCCGGAGTCAACTGAACTGACCCCGGGGCGTTTTTTACAACAGTTCTGCAAAAGGCAAATCGTTTATTTTGCTGCTGGTGCTGCTGCCGCAGTTGCCGAAGTAGTTGCTGCACCATCGGCAGCAGGAGCAGCCGCTGCCGGCTGTGGATCCGGCGCCTTGAAATTCGCACCCGCCTGATTCGCCATATAAGCGACAGTCCGTGCAATCTCAATATCGTCCAGATCTGGATTGCCCCCCTTGGCAGGCATGGCCCGAATGCCGCTAATCGCATGCGACACCAGCGTACTGAAACCTTCCGAAATACGCGCGCCCCAAGCGGCTTTATCGCCCATTTTCGGCGCACCGGCAACACCCGTGCCGTGACAAGCCACGCAGGTGCTTTGGAAGACTTGTTCGCCGGTCATCAATTGCTTCGGCGCATTCACGTCATGGAAAGTAAAGTTTTCATCCGCAACCGGTTTGATCCGCGCTTCAATTGCAGCAGGCGTTTGCCCGGAAGAGCCGGCGCCTTCTTTTGGTTCAGTAGTGACAAATTCAACCAGCAAAACAATGCAGACAATCGGGACCAGAAAACCCGCTGCTACCGCGGCGATCAATTGCTTAGGTGTTTTAATCGCTGATTGGTGTTCGTTATGTGCGTCGCTCATGATCCCCTCAGTACATTTTTTTCTAGAAACCGGTGGCAAGTGCCCAATCTGGTAGGACAGATATGACGTAATAGCTTACCAAACCTTTGATTATAGACGTAATGGTAGTCCTTTGGAATGAAAATAGCCGCTCCCCCCATGGACGGCAATGCAGAAAAACGGTATCCTCTGTGGCTCGTCATTACTGGGCGCGCTGTCACCTCAATATCTGCCCGATATGCAGAGACAAAGCGCCCTGCCGAACACGCGACCGTAGTCTAATGGATAAGATTGCAGATTCCGATTCTGTCGATAGGGGTTCGATTCCCTTCGGTCGCACCAATTTACACCACGCGTTATTTTCAACCGTGCGCTCTGCTCCCGCTTCGCCCATAAAAAAAGCGCCGTCAGGCGCTTCATACTATTGAGACTGCTAAACGCAATCAATCAAGCCGCGGCAAGTTCTTTTTCCAGCAACGCGTGCAATTGGTCAAACTCCGGCTCACCGACGTAACGACGGATGATTTTGCCATTCTTGTCGATCAGAAAAGTGGTCGGCGTCAATTTCACGTCGCCAAAGGCGGCAGCTAATTTATCGTCCGAATCCATTGCCACTTTAAACGGCAGTTTGCGCGTTTCTGTGTAATTAATGACATAGCTTGGCGGGTCGTAACTCATCGCCACAGCAACGAACTCCAAGCCCTGCGCATGATATTTATTGTAGGTTTCGATCATTTTAGGCATTTCCCCGATGCAAGTAGTGCAATCGGTGGCCCAGAAATTGACCAGCACCACTTTACCGCGCAAATCTTTCAATGCCAGCTTTTGACCATCGAGCTTGGTAAAGGAAACGTCAGGCGCCGCATTGCGGGTTGCGGCCGACGTATAAGCAAACAATGCCGCACCGCATAGCACCAGCGCCGCAACGGCGATCAACAGACGCTTGCGAGTAGATGATTTTTGGACGGCGGCCGGCAATGACATGATCATTCCAATAAAAACAAAATTCACATTAGATCGCGCAATTATAGCGATCTATCCACGCGCTTGCTACCGCCGTCCGCACACCGAAAAATACTTATTTTGCCGGTTCCTTGGCAGAGTCGGACTGACTTGTGGGCGGGGTTGCGGGCTGACTTGCGGACTGACTTTCCGGCTGGGTTGTATTGAGATTCGCCAATTCATCTTCAGTCAAATAGTCATACACCGTAACAACCTTTTGCACGCCGCTGATGCCGCGCACGATATCAGCGCCGCGATTGCCTTCGCGCTGCGTCACACGTCCCATCATATAAACAACGCCATCTTCGGTGACAACCTTGAACGAATTGTAAAACACGTCCTTCGCATCGAACAGGCTGGCCAATACCTTGCTGGTGATATAAGTATCGTTGGAACGTGTGCCGATCGATGACGGTTCGCCGATAGTCAACTCATTGAAGACTCCTTCAACGCCGGGAATGGCGGCGGCCTCGCGACCGGCCGCCTGTTTCGCCTCGTCGTTGCGCACTTCGCCGGTCAACAGCAATTTACGATTAAAACTGGTGGCGTTGATATGCGCAGGCTCGCCGACTACCGCGGGAATACGCGACTCTGCTTTCAACATGATCGCTTTGTCCTCAGCCTGCGCGCCCAGCGTGCGACGCTCGGTGGCAGCAAAGCCGGTAACAATCGCACCGCCTGCGAGTACGCCGATACAACCTTGCAAGCTGATTGCCACGACGCCGCAAACCGCAACCGCGGCCAGCGGGCGGCGCAATGCGCCCCATTGTTGTAACAGCATAGTTGACAATTTAGTCATTTCCATCTTCTCCAAATAACGCGACATCGATCCCGTCGCAAATGCAATGAATAGCAAGCAGATGTACTTCCTGGAT
>DATMOE010000071.1:0-3830 GCA_035568435.1 Herbaspirillum sp.
GCGCAATTTGTATTGCACGCTGGGGCCGACATTTTTCAAATCTTTACCATTCGCGCTTTTGGCGCCGGAGCCGAGATGGTCGGAAATATCTTTGGCCAAGCGGTTGTTGAGACTTTTATTGACTGCCCGTACATCCTGAGCGCTGCCATCACCGCCGGTGGCGCTGCCGGCGTTACTGAGATTTTCAACGTTGAACGGACGGAAGCCGCTCCATTCAACCGTGTAGTCGCTGTCCTTGGCCAGCGGCGTGCTTTCGTTGACGACGCCTGCCAGCGGCGTGCTCGCGCTGTCTGCGCCACGCATCGGATAAGCCGCTAATGTGAGCTTGCTGCCGCCATCGTCAAAGCTCGATTGATACAAGGCGATGCCGTCGTAAAACAGAGGCTTGTTGACCTTGATGGTGCCGGTGACGATCTCGCCGGTCTTGTGATCCTGCAACACCACTTCGCTGGCAAATAGTTTGGGCATGCCGGTCGAGTAGAAATCGATGACGAAACGTTTGAGTTGGATCGTGAACGGCAGGTCTTGAATCAACACGCCGTTTTGCTGGGGAATGATGGCGGTGCTGCTGGCGGAGCCTTCCGGGATCATTGTATTGCCGCGGAAAGTCGGATTGGAGACCGAGAGCCGGTGCTGCGGTGAAATGTCCGCAATCAGACCGCTGCCGGTAAACGGTGTTTTACCGCCGACCCATTGCTGAATCCGAATCGGCAGGTTTGAATCGAGCAGGCCGCCGATACAAATAATGACGATTGCGCTGTGGGCGAAGATATAACCCCATTTATTGGCCGCGCCCTGCTTGGCGGTGATCAGGATCGCCTGATTTTTTTCCACGAGACGGGTGCGGTAGCCCTTGTTGGCGATGCGAGCCAGCAGATCCTGCGCCAATAGTGCCGGTGTTGTCGGAACGCTCCACTCGGCTTTATGGTGAAAATTGCGCAGCGATTGTTCCCGCACGTTTTCTTTCCAACTGCGCATGTCCTTGATCATCTTCGGCGCATTGCGCCAGATGCATAAGGAGGTCGACGTCACCAGGAACGTCATGATCAGCAGGAACCACCACGTCGAATACACGGCGTACAGACCGAGCTTGCCGAATATATCGAACCAGAATGGACCGAATTGATTCACATAATTGGTCATCGGCTCGTTTTGTTTCAAAACGGTGCCGATCACCGATGCAGTCGCAATCAGGGTCAACAGACTGATCGCAAAGCGCATCGATGAAATCAGCTCGACAGCGCCTGCAAGCCAGCGGCGTTTGGTTTTCAATTCGATGCCGGCGGTGCTAACGCTCATAAACTTCGCTCATAAACTTCTGTGCGCCTAGTTAAAAAATGAAAAAAGGGGTGGCTAAACAGCCACCCCCTCCGATAATTATTTACTTTTTTTTACTTAAGTCCGGCGATGTAATCCGACACGGCCTTGATTTCGTTGTCGGATAACCGCGCTGCAATCGCTGTCATCGGTGCGCTATTACTACGCGTACCCCCGCGGAAGTCCGTCAACTCGGCCACGGTGTAATCCTGATGCTGGCCGGCGAGACGCGGGTATTGTACCGGGATTCCGGCGCCGGTCGGGCCGTGGCAAGCGGCGCAAGCCGGTACATTCTTATCGGCAATACCACCGCGATAAATCTGTTTGCCCAACGCCAGCGTGGCAGCATTTTTCGCCGCATCCGATTTCGGTACTTGCGCGCTCAGATAAGCAGCCAGATTTTTAATGTCGTCGTCAGTCAGCAATTTTGCCATAGGCGACATGATCGGATTGCCGCGATCGGCTGTTTTGAAATTGTTGAGTTCCTTGACGAGGTAGGCCTCTTGCTGCCCCGCCAGACGCGGATTCTGCACAATAGTCGAATTGCCGGCAGCGCCATGGCAAGAGATGCAAGCGGTGATATTACGGCCGGCATCGCCGTTGGTGAATAAGGCTTCGCCTTTGGCAGGATCGGGCTTGGCAGGTGCCGCGGTTGGCGCATCGGCAGCATAAGCGGTGGATGAAAAAACAATCAATGCAGTCAGCAAGGATTTCAGAAATGGCGAAATAGCACGATTCATTCAAACACCCTAAGACTTGATAATTAAAATTATGCCGGTGGTGGCGTACAGTGCCCTGTATGCTGTCACTGCCTCCGGTTGTCTCCGCTTCAAGTGATTTTGCAACGCTTTTTGCTGCGTTTAAGCAAGTCAACAAGCTATAACCCCTTATTGTACAATAGCTTTCTGGCATTTTCGCCTCCCCGCATTGCATTTTCTACTGAACCTATGTCCCTACTTTGGCAAGCTCGCTTCTTTACTACGGTCAATCATTTGCGCGACCTGCCAAAACTCAACGTCCCTGAAGTTGCCTTTGCCGGCCGCTCCAATGCCGGCAAGTCCACAGCGATCAATATCCTTTGCAATCAGAAAAAACTGGCGTTTGCGTCAAAAACGCCGGGCCGTACCCAACATATCAACTATTTCTCGATCGGCGGCGCCCATGTCGGCCAGCACCGCAAGGACGAGACTAAAGTCGACGAAATCCGCGCATTGCTGGTCGATCTTCCCGGTTATGGCTACGCCGAGGTATCCGGCACCGCCAAATTGCATTGGCAGGAATTACTCGGCGATTATGTCCGCCGCCGCGAACAGCTGGCTGCGCTGGTATTGATTGTCGATTCCCGGCGTCCTTTTACCGATCTGGATATTCAGATGATCGAGTGGTTTGCGCCCACCGGCAAACCGTTGCATTGCATTCTAAGCAAAGCCGATAAACTCAATCGCAACGAGCAAGCCAATGCGCTGCGGATGGCCCATACGGTGTTATCCAGTTATGTCGACGAGAACGGTGTGCCATTTCCCTTTACGGCGCAGTTGTTTTCGGCGCTCAAGCGCACCGGGCTGGAAGAAGCGGATGAGCGTATTCTGGCGCTGACCGGACTGGATCAAGTGCCGTTGGATGTGCCCGCTACGCAGGCATAGAATTGCCTGCCATCGGGCAAGTTTTTTGCTTGTGGAAATTTTTAGCTTATCGCGTTTCCCCGCTTCTTAAACTTTATAATCTCTCGTCATGATTTCTTTACCTAAAACCGCTCAATTCCCCGCCATCCGTATGCGCCGCATGCGCAAGGATGCGTTTTCACGCGCCATGATGCGTGAAAACGTCCTCACCGCTGCCGATCTGATTTACCCGGTGTTTGTGCTGGACGGTGAGAATCGCCGCGAGAGTGTTGCTTCGATGCCTGGCGTGGAGCGTCTTTCGCTGGATTTTCTATTGTCGGTCGCCGAGGAATGCGTGGCGCTGGGCATTCCTGTGCTGGCGCTATTCCCGGTCATTGATGCCGGCCTGAAAACGCCTGACGGCATTGAAGCCAGCAATCCGAAAGGGCTGATTCCACGTGTCGTGCGCGAACTGAAGCAGCGCTTCCCCGAACTGGGCATTCTCACCGATGTCGCGCTCGATCCTTACACCAGCCATGGCCAGGATGGCGTGCTGGACGCCAGCGGCTATGTCATTAACGATGAAACTTGCAAGCTGCTGGTGCAGCAAGCGCTCACGCATGCTGCCGCCGGTGTCGATATCGTTGCGCCTTCGGACATGATGGATGGCCGCATCGGCGCGATTCGCACAGCGCTTGAAGCGCATGGTTTTATTCACACCCGGATCATGGCGTATTCGGCCAAATATGCGTCGGCGTTTTACGGCCCGTTCCGCGATGCAGTCGGCTCCTCGGCCAATCTCGGAAAAAGCAATAAGAGCAATTATCAAATGGATCCGGCCAACAGCAATGAGGCCATGCGCGAGGTGGCGCTGGATCTGGCCGAAGGCGCCGATATGGTGATGGTCAAGCC
>DATMOE010000072.1:0-10311 GCA_035568435.1 Herbaspirillum sp.
CAGCAATAGCTGCCAAGCCAGCACGCGCCACTTACCGCCGCCGATGAACGCAGACGTCCGGCATGCCGTTTGACCGATATTTTTCTCTATATTCATTTGCATAATTTTTCCGCTTTTCCGAGGGCCATGGCTCGCGCTTGCGTGACTAGTGCGGCGTCAACCGCCTTGCGAGGAATGCTGAGGATATGCGGAGCCTATCTATAGATAAATAGGATTAGTCCGAAACAGAAGGGAAGGGGGAAAGAAGAACAGAAGGGGGTTTTGCGGAGTGTTTGACCCTAAGCCGGCATACGAGCGTTATTTATCCGGATCAATAAACCCATTTTGCACAGAATATTTTGGATTCCCTCTGGAAGTAAACAATCGTGCTGCCCGTCTGCGATATCCGCACCGGATTGGATGCCAGGGTGGTCGGCGTGAAGCGCATGTTCACGCTGTCGGCAATGGCGTTGACCAATGCTTCCGGCGTAGCCACCGCGACTGCCGCAATGAAGAGCTGCGGGCTATCCTTGTCGCTGATGAGCACGTCGCTCATCTGGGCGCTCCATAAAGTGACCGGTGTCTTAAACCAATAAGCACTGCCTTCGTGCTTGTATGGCGGGCCGAACGCCTCCGTCAAATAATTATAAAAATAAGCGGTATCGAGCTTACTCGTGCATAACAAGGCATCCCCGATCACCGTGCCGAATGTGCTCGGCACAGCAGAGGCTGGCAGAATAGCTGTCAATAATGCGGCAGCACATAAAAACTTGTTTAGTTTGCAAGGCGATTTCAATCGGCACCCCGGGTGGAAATTGGTTTAGCCGCGATCTTAACATTGCGCACAAGTACATAACGCTTGTCATAAAACTGTGCGATCCTATGGCTTTTTTGTCCTACGTTGTTCTATTTGCAACATTTAGAGTAATTAGCTATATTGTTTATACTATTTATTTAAAGGAACCGATATGCCATTGACCAAGCCAACTACCAGCGCGGCTGCATCGATTAAAAAGGTCGTTGCAAAACCGAAGCCTGCGGTGAAGACCGCTGCAAAACGTCCGGTCAAAGCCGCCGTTGCTGTGAAAAAACCAATCGCCAAGCCGGCTGTCAAGAAACCGGCTGTTGCGAAAAAGCCAGCCGCCGCGGCAAAGAAGCCGGCCTCTGCATTAGTAAAGACAACCGCTGCCAAGCCTGTCGTAAAGCCTGTCGAAAAAGCGCCGGACGCACCAAAAATCAAGAAAATCAAACAGATCCGCGACAGCTTCACCATGCCGGAACCGGAATATGCCGTCATCGCGCAAGTGAAAAAAGCCTGCTTGAAAGCCGGCTTTGAAATGAAAAAGAGCGATTTGCTGCGTATCGGCGTTTCGCTGATCAAGGGTCTCGATATCAGCACGCTGAAAATCATTCTGGCGACACTGACGCCATTGAAAGCAGGCCGCCCAAAAAAGTAAACCTTTCATAGTGCGGCCATTGAAAAGTTAAATCAACTGACAAAGATACAATTATCTTTATCAGTTGATAACACTTTCATGCATTGCCGCAGAATGCGACATGCCTACCCTCAAAGAAAAAACTGCATTTGCCAACCGTTTGCATCTCGCGCTCAAGCGTGTCAAGCTACCGCCCGGCAAAAACGGTGAAAAGAGGATCATAGACGGGCCGACCTCGTTGGCCATGCATTTGACCTTGCGCTACCCTGGCACTCCCATCACACCACAAGCAGCCGATAAATGGCTTAAGGGGCGCGCCATTCCTAAGAAAGACAAACTGGACGCCCTCGGAAAATGGTGCGGCGTCGACTCCCACTGGCTGGAATACGGCCCCTCCCCGGTCGTCCAATTACAGGTCAAACAGACCCCTGCCAAATATCACACAAAGCCGAGTGCAGCCAATATTGCACTGGCCTCGCAGATTCAAAATCTGCTGCCGCATCAGCGCTATCTGATCGAAGAACTCGTCGCGCAACTTGAGAAGACGCAGCAAATACCGGAATAAATCCGCATCCGATTCAAGAAAATAGCGGCAAGGTCAGGTACAGCTTAATCACGATCGCATTCGCGATATCGATAAAAAATGCACTCACCATCGGCACGATCAGAAATGCCAGCGGCGACGGCCCGGAGCGATCGGTAACGGCCTGCATATTGGCAATGGCTGTCGGCGTGGCGCCCAGCCCGAAACCGCAATGCCCGGCCGCCAGCACTGCCGCATCGTAATTCGATCCCATCACACGGAAGGTGACGAAGACGGCATAACACGCCATCGCAATGGCCTGCACCGCCAAAATAATGAGCACCGGCCCTGCCAGCGAAGCCAGATCCCACAGCCGCAAACTCATCAAGGCCTGCGCCAGAAACAGCGACAAGCTCACATTGCCCATCACCGAAATACTGCGCTCGAAGACGTGATAACCGAAGATCAGCGCCAAGCCATTGCGCAGCAATACGCCCGTAAACAAAGCCCAGACAAAGACCGGCAATTCAAACGCCGTGCCGCTCACGCGCTCCGCCAGCGCGGTGCCGACGGCCAGACACACTGCGATCAAGGTCAGCGTTTCGATAAATGCCTGCGGCGTAATCAGCCGCATCACATTCGGTTTTTCAAAACCGGTCGGCTCCACTTCAGGCTCCGCCAAGGCTTCCGGCAATGTCACGCGTTTGATCAACATGCGCGCCACAGGCCCTCCCACCAAGCCGCCCAGAACCAGTCCGAAGGTCGCGCACGCGATTGCAATTTCAGTCGCCGCTGGCAAGCCATTGGCGCTATTCTCGGAAAAAACCTTGGCCCAGGCAGCGCCGGTGCCGTGACCGCCGGATAAGGCGATCGATCCGGCCAGCAGGCCGACACGCAGGTCCAAGCCCAGCAAGGCCGCCAAACCCAGTCCTATCGCATTCTGCAATACCAGCAAGCCCATCACCACGGCCAGAAAAATGCCTAACTTTTTACCGCCGTTGCGCAGGCTGCCAAGATCGGCATTCAAACCGATGGTGGCGAAAAATGCCAGCATCAGCGGCGCCTGCAAGCCGGTATCGAAGTGCACGTCGATATGGCCCAGGCTGTGCAATCCCAATAACAGCAATGCAACCAGCAAGCCCCCGGCGACCGGTTCCGGGATGCTGTAAGCGCGCAGCAATGACGTGCGCTCGACGATTTTGCGGCCAAGCAGTAACACCAGCGTCGCCGCGACCAAGGTCTCGATAACAGAAATTTCCAACATGTGTACTCTCCCCCTATTTTTATTTTGGCGAATATCCTCGGGCGTGCTGACACGCCAGACTAGTGGAATATAAGATAATTCGCAAAGCTTATTGAGGTATTAATAGGAATGTTTCTTCGCGCCACAAATGCACAGTGATTTGTGGGGAGAAAAGCTGGCGCTGCGATGCAGCAACTATTAACGAGGCGGCAGATACGTGGATGGATCGACCGGCTTGCCGTTGTACCGGATTTCAAAATACAGTTTGACCGTATCGCTATCGGAATCGCCCATCTCGGCGATTTTCTGACCTTTCGCGACCGCCTGCCCTTCTTTCACGAGCACCGTTTTATTGTGCGCATAGACCGACAATAAATTGCCGCTGTGTTTGATGATGACCAGATTGCCGTAACCGCGAATCCCCCCGCCGACAAACGAAACCGAGCCCTCATTGGCAGCCCGCACTTCCTGACCGCTGCTGCCGGAAATTTCCACGCCTTTTGTCGCGCCGAAACCGGCGGTCTGTTTTCCGTCTGCCGGCCAAACCCAGTCATGCGGCGCCGGTCCCACGTCCACCGCTTCCGTTTCCACGGCAGCCGCACTGGGCGCGCGCTTGGCCGCCGTGCCGGCCGAACCGCTGCGGGAATTGACCCGCAATTGCTGGCCCGCCCTGATATCGTCCTTATCCTTTAAGTGGTTCATCGCCACCAAAGCAGGCACCGACTGTTTGAACCGGCGCGCAATGCCGTACAGCGTATCGCCTTGCGCCACCGTATAGAAACCGGCCTGCGCAGCAGCGCCCGAAGCGGTATTGGGCGAGGTGCTGCAGGCACCCAGGATGAGGGTGAATGCGAGCGTTGCGATCAGGCGCAACGTCGTCATGGCGGAGTTCGGCAAATTATTCTTCCGTGGCTAGCATGGTGTAAAAAACGAAAATCAAGCCGGAATTATACGGGCGCGCACCCGGTTTTTATTCATCCGTTTTTACTAATCGTTTACAGCCGAAACATCAACATTTACGACATCTTTACATCTGCCTCGCTAGACTAAATTCATCGGGAAATCTGCTTATTCGCTTCTGCCGCCCGCTCGTGACAGTCTGCACTGACGACCCGCATACATGCGAAGGAAGAGTCATGATTATCACTATTTTCAGCGAAGACGAAAGCGCCAAAAGATCGATTCTTGCGATCAATCTTGCCACACTGTGCGCACGCAATCATCGCAAGGTATTACTGGCCGATGCCACAGCATCGAAACATACTGTTGAGTGGAGCAAACGGCGCAACGTTGCCGATGCCAAACCGAAGGCGGCCGTGCGCGATATAAGAAGCATCGGCCCGGAACTGGAAAATCCCAATTCATACTTCCGCACGCACTATCAAGACATCATCATCGATGCCGATGGCGTCAACGCCTGGAATGCCGATGCGGCAATGGTGGCCACGGATGTGCTGGTGGTGCCGATCCGGTTTTATCAGGGCGACCTGAAGGCGCCGAGAAGCCTCGCGCAACGCATCGAATCCCTGCGCTTTTATAATCCTGCGCTGCGCATACTGATTGTCGACATACTGACGCTCAGTGCCTGCAGCGATGCCGAGCGGCTGGCGTTCGACGTCATCAGAAATTTTGCCAAAAAAATTCCTGGCGCAATGGTATCCGACGTGGTCGTTCAGGAGCGGCTCGATGACCAACGTATTTTCGACCAGGGCCTGTCGATTTTCGACATCAATCCTCCGCACAAACGCGCCGTTACGGAAATCAAGGATCTGCATCAGGAAATATTGAGCGCGAAAGATATGTCGCTGAAAACAGCCGACATTCAGCATTCCATCATGCACGCGATTCAACGCTGGACGCATGAAAAAGCGGATGGGGTGCGATAGGGACGGTATTGCCTGCGCAATGAAGACTTTTGTGCGGGTGTTTTTTAAATTCTTTAAGTTTTACCTGCGGTGGTGATCCTTCGACACGGCGCTACGCGCCTGCTCAGGACGAACGGTTTTTCTTTAAAATTTTCACAAGAACCCCAAATAGGCTTAGTGAAGCTCTGAGTAAGTGTCGTGAGTGGTTCAAGCGCAGGATGAGAAGCGCAGGCGTACGCGAGTACGTTGAGCATCGCAATCCTGTGATTGGGCCGCTCACGGCACTTAATCAGAGCTTCCCTAGCTATTAAACACCGTCTGCACTGTCTTCATAAAAGCAGAGAAATCCACCGGCTTTTGCAAATGCGCGGCAAAGCCGAAGCTCAATGCACGCTCCACATCGACCATGCGCCCGAAGCCCGTTACCGCCAGCACAGACACCTTTGCACCATGCGGCAATTGTCGTATCGCCGTCAGCAATTGATAACCATCCATCGCCGGCATGCCGATGTCGGAGACGATCATATCGAACTGATTTTTCTCGACCATCGCCAGCGCGTCGCCCGCATTTTGTGCGCGCACCAGCTTGGCGCCATGCGAGACCAGTAAATCGCCGAAGGTTTCAAGACACTCCGCGTCATCATCGACCAACAGAATGTGCCGGCCCTGCAGCAGCTCCCGTTCCGAATGTGAAACGTCATGCGCGCCTGCCGCCGCATCGATCACCGGCAACCAGACGGTAAATTCGGCGCCTTGTTCTAGCCCCTCGGAGGTGACCAAAACGCGGCCGTTGTGACTATCGACCAATTGCTTGACCAGCGCCAATCCGATACCGAGCCCGCCATGTTCGCGCGTGGTGCCGCCATCTGCCTGATTGAACATTTCAAACACATACGGCAGAAAATCGGGCTTGATGCCTTTACCGCTATCGCTTACGCGTATGCAAGCCATCTCGTTCTGGATCGACAGCGACAAACTCACCCGCCCGCCGCCGGTAGTAAATTTAATCGCGTTGCTCAACAAATTCCAGACGATCTGTTCGATCCGCGTGACATCCGCCAACAAGGGAATTTCCCTCTCTGCAGCGTTATAAATCAGGCTGATGCCCTTGCTCGATGCTTCCTCCGAAAACATCGCCACCAGCCGAGCGACCACCGGCACCAGATCGAGCGGCGCTTTGTTCAACGTCAGTTTCCCGGTACTCACCCTCGACAAATCCAGTAAATCGTTAATGATCGTCGCTTGACTGATCACGGCGGCGCGTATGGTTTCGGCTACCCGCTGGATCGCCGCAGAATCACGCGACTCCGGCATGCGCTTCAACCACTCTGCATTTAAATGAATCAGGTTCAACGGTTGCTTTAGCTCATGCGACAAGACGGCCAGAAACTCTTCCCGCATGCGGCTGGCATTCTCGGCCTGTATGCGGGTTGCGGTTTCACGCGCCAATGTTTGTTCGCGCCGCGACTCGGCCTCCTTGGTGCCGGTCAAATCGCGGGCAATGCGGGCATAACCGCGTATTTCGCCGCTATCGAGCAGCGTCGTCACACCGCTGCAAAAGAAACGGCTGCCGTCGCGGCGCATATGCCAGCGCTCATCGACCGCACTGCCGTTCTTGCGGGCGATCTGCATTTCGGCGTAGGGAACGCCGCGCCCGCGATCTTCCGGCGTAAACAAAATGTCGACCGACTGGCCGATCACTTCGGCTTCCTCGTAGCCGAAAATGCGAGATGCACCGCTATTCCAGCTGGTAATCCAGCCTTCCATATCTTGCGTAATGATCGCGTAATCCTTGATGCTGGCGGCGACCAGGCGCATACGATGCTCTTCTTCCAGCAGCTTTCTTTGCGCCAATTTCAAACTGCTGATATCGATGAACGTCAGCACCAGGCCATCGATTTTGTCTTCGGTGGTGCGATAAGGAATCAACCTGGCGATAAAAACTTGTCCGCTGTCGCTTTCCACTTCGCGCTCCATCGCGCGCAGTGAAGTAAAGACCTCGTCGGCATCCCGCTCCAGATTGTCGTAACGGAGTCTATGCGTAATGTCGAGCAGCGGACGGCCGACATCGCCGGCGATCACATTGAAGATATCCGATGCACGCGGCGTGAAACGCTTGATGCGCATGGCGCGGTCGATGAAGAGCGTGGCAATTTCGGTCGAAGCGATAAAATTTTGCAGATCGTCGTTACTTTTACCGGTCTCGTCCGCCTTGAGCTTGAGTTCCTGATTGACGGTGATCAACTCTTCATTGATCGATTGCAATTCTTCTTTGCTGGTCTCCAGCTCTTCCGTGGTCGAGCGTAATTCCTCGTTGATCGCCTGCAGTTCTTCGTTGGAAGCTTTCAGTTCCTCGGCCGACGTTTCGTATTGTTCGATGGTCGACTGCAATTGTTCCTTGGTCACAAACAACTCGCTCTCAAGCTGTTTGATCATGAAAGAATTAACCGTTTCAGGCGTCTGTTCTTCCACCGCATTTCTTTCGGATTCATTGAACAGCACGAGAATCAACTTGCCCGAGGTCTCGTCAGACTGCACCTGACGGATCGTCATACTGACATTCAACTCGAACCCGTTGTACCCGACAACCACCGGCCGCGTCTCGATATCGGCATCGTTTTGCGTCATCTGAAACAAGGCCGTGCGCAATTCGAGCCGCAACGCCGGCACGATCAAGGCAATCAAATTATGCGATGGCTCGCCGCCGGTATGGCGCAAATACTGACCGGCCTTCTCGGATAAATAGACGATATCGCCTTCATGATTGATCAGCACACTCGGCGGCGCGTAATGCTCCAGCAAGCGCTGATGCAGATCGGCATACGGCAAGCGCGGCTTGATCTCCTGCGGCGTAAGCACAATCGGCACCAATGCGCGTGTTTTGCGAAACGGCATGGTCGGCACATAATGCGCGCTATGCGCCGTGCCCGAAACGCGATAGATGCGGTTCTTTTTATCGACCGGAATGAAGTATTTCGACGCAACTTCCGCCGACTCCGAACTGCCCAGAAAAAGATAGCCGCCCGGCAACAACGCGAAATGAAACATTTCGAATATTTTCTGCTGCACATCGCGGCTGAGATAAATCAGCAAATTGCGGCAAGTGATCAGATGCACACGCGAGAACGGCGGGTCACGCAAAATATTGTGCGCGGCGAATAATACTTTTTCGCGGACATCTTTTTTAATCTGATATTGATTGCCGTCTTTGGTAAAGAACTGACGCAGCTTATTGGCCGGCACATCGGTCACAATCGACTCTGGATACAGACCGCGGCGGCCCAGAATAATGGCGCGCTTGTCGATATCGCTGGCAAATACCTGCGTATCGAGCACCGCTTTATGCAGATCGACCTGCTCCGCCAGCAGCATGGCAACCGAATACGCTTCTTCGCCGGTAGCGCAACCTGCGGTCCAGGCCCGTATCTGCGTGCCATCGGTGGCGCCTTCGAAGAGGCGCGGAATGATGTCGCGCTCCAGCGCTGCAAAACTTTCACTGTCGCGGAAAAAATTGGTCACGCTGATCAACATATCTTGCAATAACAGCGGCGTTTCTTCCTTTCTGTGCTCCAGATAAGCCAGATAATCGTTCAGATTCGCCAGGCAATTAACTTGCATGCGCCGTTCTATGCGCCGCAGTACGGTGGCCTTTTTATAATGCGTGAAATCATGCCCGGTGCGCGCATGCAGTATTTCCATGATCGCCGCCAGCGCCGCTTCCGAGCGGCTATTCGTTGCGGCATCGCTTGTTTCCTGCTGCGTCGCCAGATCGGCGGCGTCGGCGTCGGCGTCGACGTCCGGCAACACGATCGCGGCCGAATTCCTGACCACATCGATCAGCTTTTGCGGCATATCGACCACCGGCAAGATCACATCGATCATCCCGGTGTCGATTGCGCTGCGCGGCATCGGATCGTATTCGGCATCGTCCGGTTGCTGCGCAATCGTCATACCGCCGGCCTCTCTGATGCGCGCAATGCCGACCGCGCCGTCGGAACCGGTGCCCGACAAAATGATGCCGACCGCGCGTTCGCGATGCACTTCAGCCAGCGTGCGCAAAAACAGATCGATCGCAACATGTTTCCCGTGCAGTCGCGTCAACGGCTCGATAATCAGTTGCCCATCCTGCATCAGCAGATTTTTAGAGGGGGAAATGACATAGACCCGATTTTTTTCGATGCGAACCGTCTCCATCACCTGAAGCACGACCATTTTGGTCACGTTCTGTAATAGTTTTGCGATATTACTTTCGTGCTTGGGAGACAAGTGCAAAACGATCACGAACGCCATATCGTTTTGCGCGGGCATGTTTTCAAAAAACCGCAGTAACGCAGCAAGGCCGCCTGCAGAAGCGCCAATACCTACAACATGAAAATCAGGATGGTCTGACACTTGGTTCAACGGGACTTCCCTTCGGCTTGTTGCATCATCAAACGTTCTGCCTGCCATGATCCAGGGCATGTTGCATGCAGTTTAACAAGAACCAGGGGGATATATGCAAATGAAAGGTAACTGGTATATCTGAGAGGCAACACCGCACCAAATACCCATAAAACCTATATTTCGGGATTTCTGATCACGTTATCCGGGCAAACTTCGGGCAAACCCTGCCAAATGACAATTTTATGAAGATGATATGCTACCGACCACCTTCAGTGTCGGCGCTATTGCGCTGGCGACCTGATTCAAATTTCCGAGTATGAAACATGATGAAAATATACGGCAGGCTGAGTTCCATCAACGTTCAAAAAGTCATTTGGTGTCTCAATGAATTGGGAAAGCAGGAAGGGATCGATTACGAACGCATCGATGCGGGCCTGCAATTCGGCGTCAATAAAACCGATGCTTATTTGAAAATGAACCCGAATGGATTGGTGCCTACGCTGGTCGATGGCGACTTTGTTCTATGGGAATCAAACGCCATCGTGCGCTACCTGGCATCGTTGGATGGCGGCGGAAGTTTGTTCCCGGCCGATCTGAAAATACGGGCCGACGCAGACCGTTGGATGGATTGGTCGCTCGTCACTTTATGGCCGACATTGCGCGTATCGTTTCTCGGCCTGACAAGAACGCCGAAGGAACAACAGGACATACCGCTGATCATCAAGCATTACCAGGACACTACGCGCTTGTTGCAGATCCTCGAAGACTTGTTTGCCAAGCGCGCGTATTGTGCCGGTGCGCAATTCACTGTCGGCGATATTACGCTGGCGCTCGCTGTCGATCGATGGGTCAAATTGCCGGCGAGCTTCCCGGATCTACTCG
>DATMOE010000073.1:0-4411 GCA_035568435.1 Herbaspirillum sp.
CGGCACAAGCTAAAGCGAGCTGACAACGAACATTAGTCATCGTAGTCATAATGGTATTTCCCCTTCAGTTAAAAACCAATCAATCTTGGACGATCCGCTCTGCATATCGAATTCATTCCTGCCAATTTATTTGCACGCACACCAGCGCATGGCATCCCGTCGTCGACTATCATGTCGCACAAAAGCATGACGAAATGATCCTTTTCGGGGGGGCCGAATGTGCCTTCCTGCAAAGCAACAAATCTTAACGATTTGATGGTAAAAACTTTGCAAAAGATACGATTGAAAATATAAAATTTCTGTAAAAAATGCATCTTTATTGGGAATAATGAATGGCTGCTTTACCCTATCTGCAAAATTTTTCGCTGCAGAACAAGATCGCGCTGATCACCGGCGCGGCGCGCGACATCGGCTTTGAAATCGCGCAGGCCATGGCCGGCAGCGGTGCGCATGTCATTTTGAATGGGCGCGATCCGCTCGCGCTGGCAGCGGCAGTCGAACGTCTGCAGCAACAGGGGGGCTCGGCGACGGCGCTGGCCTTCGATATCAGCGACGCCGCGGCGCTAAAAAAAGCTTACGCGCAGATCGCCGCACAGCATGGACGGCTGGATATTCTGGTCAGCAATGCCGGCCTGCGCGATCGCAAGCTGCTGCAGGACTTCAGCGACGACGACATTGACCGCATGCTCAATGCCAATTTGATCGCGCCCTACCGCTTGGCGCGCGAAGCGGCCAAGCTGATGCTGCCGCAACACAGCGGCCGTCTGATTTTTATTACCTCAATCGCAGGCCAGATCGCCCGCAGCGGCGATGCTGTTTATACCGGCGCCAAGCAAGGGGTGACCGGCATGATGCGCGCGCTGGCGGCTGAATACGGCCCCTTCGGCATCAACAGTAATGCCATCGCACCGGGCGGTGTGGCGACCTCAGCCAATGCCGCCATGCTCGCCGATCCGCAGGCGCAAGCGCATTTTGCGGTGCGCACGCCGCTGGGACGCTGGGCCGAAGCGCGGGAAATCGCCGGCGCAGCGGTATTTCTGGCCTCGCCGGCGGCCAGTTATGTGAATGGACATGTGCTGACCGTCGATGGGGGAATGTCGATTTCCATGTGATGGCGCGCAGCGATCACGGTGTGGCCAGCACGGTATGGTTGTCTTCCAGTGCGGCGAATAAAATCGGATTGCCGCTATCGAGAAAGTGCTGCTCCAGATGAAATAAGCCGATCGTGCAATCGAAGCCCGAAAATTTCATGAGCGATAAGGGATTGCTCCGGGATTTCTCGATTCTTTTGATGACGCCACGCAAAATTTTATCCAAGTGCATCAGTGTTAACGGACAAGACTGCTCTTTGAGCAATGCCGCTTTTATTTTTTCATGCATGTATTTGCCGTTGGCCGATGCGCTGTCCCTAATATAGACACACGGCCTTCCGTAATCGATAAAACATCTGAGCGCATCCGGCAGCGCTACGGCTACTTTGCCGGCCTTTAGCATGGCCGGCACGTGCGCCAAATGCTGTTTTCCCGGCGCTTCCGCCAACAAATAAATGCAATTCGACTTTTTGATATCCGGGATCGGAATACATTGAATGCGCATGTAATCAGGGTTGGCATCATGCAAATCCGGGAACGCCTGAATGTTTGCTTGCGGCTCAACGACCAGGACGATCGCCCCGCCATCTGTTTTATCTGCGTCCGCCATTTGACACTGCCCTACCTTTTTCCCAAGGTAAGCCGCCTCGGTGGTAAAGAAGTGCACATCAGCCTTGCCGTGGCTAAAATGCGCTCTATTCTCATATAAGCCACCATTGACATAAGCGGTATCGATGAGGCGCCAGCGGAGTTGGGAAAAGCCCTTTTTCAGCAAGCCTTCGTGGACCATGTGCTCGGTCAGCAATGCGCCCGCGCCATAGGAAACCAGCGTCAGGGGCCGCTTGGCAGGCCATTGTTTATCGACGATAAAATCGATCAATTTATCGGCGAATTCGACCCGCGCTTTCAATGCGGCAATGGGCGCATCTCCCACCAACGATAAACCGCCCATTCTGCTGCCAAGCAATGGATCATCGAGATTTGCAAGGCGGATACGCGCATCCTCATTCTGATTGTCAGTCGATTGACTCGATTGCCAATGATCCGGGGCCACCGTTGCGGCATTGATATTGGACGTGATCATGATTTCATTCTCCTTGAGATGCGAAGAAGAATTATGCGCAAGCGAGCCCGCTTCTTTATTTGCGCCCTCAAAAGAACCTGCGCATTCATAACGAAGGATTTCTGCAATGGCATAAAGTTTGCTTATGCCATTGTTGCCGGGCCATGATTGAATAATGTATTTTGAATCATGGCTGGCGACTCAGGATCGTATAGTATCGGTCCACAACTAAAAAAAGGCCGATACGGTCATATTCCCTCGGCTCCCGAAATATTTATCACTGATACTTATTCACCCTGGAGACAGAACATGCTTCGCGCACCATTCAATATCTATCGTACCGCCTGCGCCATCATCATGGCCTGCTGCCTGTGCAGCGCCGCCACGGCGCAGACACAGCCCCAGACCATTACCGTTGTCATGCATGTGAGCCTGCGTTCGCTGGATCCGATCATTTCCACAACGGAGATCGTCCGGGATTATGGGTATATGGTCTACGACACCCTGCTGGCGCGCGATGCGAAAGATCAGGTGCAACCGCAAATGGTGGAAAAGTGGAGCGTTTCGCCTGACGGCAAAACCTACACGTTCACGCTGCGCGACGGTCTCAAATGGCATGACGGCGCGCCTGTTACCGCGGACGATTGCGTGGCCTCGATCCAGCGCTGGGCTACGCAGGACAAGCTCGGCCAGGTGATGGCCAACCTGATGGCGGACATGAAAGCGCTTGACGCTAAAACCTTCACCATGACCTTCAAGGAACCGACCGACATCGTGCTGCGCGCGCTGTCCAGGCCCAGCAATATTCCCGCTTTCATGATGCCCAAGCGCGTGGCGCAAACGCCGCCCGGCCAGCCGATCAAAGAGACGATCGGCTCCGGCCCTTTCCGCTTCATCAACAGCGAATATCGTCCCGGTGTGCAGGCGGTGTTTGAAAAGTTCAAGGAGTATGTGCCGCGCCGCGAACCGGCCAGCGGGCTGGCCGGCGGCAAAGTGGTCAAGGTCGATCGGGTGAAATGGCTTTCCATCTCCGACCCGATGACCGCCAACAATGCGCTTTTGAATAATGAGATCGACTATATCGAGGACGTGCCGGAAGACTTGATGCCCATGCTCGAAAGCAGTGCGGATGTCACACTCACGGAATACAAGGAACAGGGCCAGGAGAGCCTGATCCGGCTCAATCACACGCAACCGCCCTTCAACAACAAGCTGATCCGCCAGGCTGCCTTGCGGGCAATCGACCAGGAAGCCGTGCTGCAGGCGCAGGTCGGCAATCCGAAATATTACCGGGTTTGCGCATCTTTATACGGCTGCGACAGCCTGTACGCGACCGACGTGGATAGCGACAAGTTCGTCAAGGGCGATCCGGTCAAGGCCGCGGCAATGCTCAAGGCCGCCAAATACGACGGTACGCCGGTGGTGATCCTGCGCCCGTCGGATGATGCCGCCTCTGGCGCCATGCCGCCCGTCTATGCGCAAGCGCTGCGCAAGGCCGGCTTCAATGTCCAGGTGCAAGACATGGATGGAGCAACCGTCACGGTGCGCCGCACATCCAAGGAGCCGGTGTCCAAGGGGGGCTGGAGCATCTTCAGCACCATGAGCCCTCTATCCGCGCTGGCCGATCCGGCCGGCTCTCAAACCATCGCGGCCAACGGCGCCGGCGCGTGGTATGGCTGGCCTGACGTACCGGCCATCGAAGTCCTGCGCCTCAAGATGGCGCGTACCAGCGATCTGGTTGAGCAAAAGAAAATTGCGGTGCAATTGCAGCGCCTGGCAATTGACGAAGTGACGGTGATTCCGCTGGGCGAACGCTCGATCATTACCGCCACGCGCAAGAACGTGCGTAACCAGGTGCGGGCTGCGGTTCCGGTGTTTTGGAACATGACGAAGTCATGAAGTGATTTAAGGTAAGGCAAGGCTGATTAAATGCCATGGGCGGCGTGCGCAACTACCATTGCCGCACCGTTCTGGTGGCTGCAGTCGAGGACATCGATCGCACCGCGCCGGTGGCGAACCTGGCATGAAAGCGCTTGGCGGAAGATCACGTTTAACCGGGCGCACGTCGCGCCTTACCTCATAGGAGAGTTAATCGCATGCGTACTTTTTTCCTCTTTCGCACCCTTGCCGCAACGCTCGCCTTGAGCACGGCGGCAATCGCCGGCGCGCAAACGCTGCATATCGGTTTGGCCGAAGACCCGGATTTGCTCGACCCGGCGTTGGCGCGCAGTTTCGTCAGCCGCTTTGTCTTCGCCGC
>DATMOE010000074.1:0-4213 GCA_035568435.1 Herbaspirillum sp.
GCGCACTTCCATTTCCACCAGTTCCAGCAATTCTTCATCATCGACCATGTCGGCCTTGTTCAGGAACACGATGATGTACGGCACGCCAACCTGACGCGACAACAGGATATGTTCGCGCGTTTGCGGCATTGGGCCGTCGGCCGCCGAACACACCAGAATCGCGCCATCCATTTGCGCTGCGCCTGTAATCATGTTCTTCACATAATCGGCATGGCCTGGGCAATCAACGTGTGCATAGTGACGATTGGCTGTCTCATATTCAACGTGCGCTGTGTTGATCGTAATGCCGCGCGCTTTTTCTTCCGGTGCCGCATCGATTTGATCGTAGGCCTTCGCTTCGCCGCCAAATTTCTTCGACAATACCGTCGCAATCGCCGCTGTCAGCGTGGTTTTACCATGATCGACGTGACCGATTGTGCCCACGTTTACGTGGGGCTTGGTCCGTTCAAACTTGCCTTTTGCCATTTTGGACTCCTAACGATTTATGAGAATGCTCAGGCAAAACGCCCGACCTAATTGCTGACTCGAATTGCTGACAATACTGCGTACTGAATACTTGAAAATGCGCCGATAACTACTGCACTTGGTGCCCTTGACGTGGATCGAACACGTGGCCTCTCCCTTACCAAGGGAGTGCTCTACCACTGAGCTACAAGGGCTACATGACCATTTGCACCAACAGCCGAACGATGCAAACAGAAAAACTGGAGCGGGTGAAGGGAATCGAACCCTCGTCATAAGCTTGGAAGGCTTCAGCTCTACCATTGAGCTACACCCGCGAGGCACTGCTTCCGCCACAAACTAAAACCTGACGAGCCACACCCGCGCCCTTTTACTACTACTTAATCGATCACCAACCACTTAATCAATTACCACCTTAATCTCGCGTAAATTCCCGCAATTTCCTGCTTCTTACTTAATTTCTACCTGATCCTGCTTTTAATTCTCTGGTGGAGAGGGCTGGATTCGAACCAGCGTACTCGTAAGAGGGCAGATTTACAGTCTGCTGCCATTAACCACTCGGCCACCTCTCCACGGGGAACCCAAAACTATATTGGAACACCTTTACCTTGTCAACAAAAAGCTACCGGATATTGTCAAGTTTCCAAAAATAAAATGCGCCGGGCGGATGTCTGCGAGGATTCCCCTCCTACAACTTTAATTTGCCACAACAATCAAATGGCCGCCCGGCCAAAACTTCATTTCTTTTTCAAACGGAATACCGCCAAACTACCGCGCCAGTTCGGCAATACCGAAACCGCCCGCCCCTCATCCAGCGCAACCCGCTCAAGAACATCCAACCCGACTTCATTGGCCAGCGCCTCGAAGTCCTGGATCGTTGCACAGCGCAAATTGGGGGTGTCATACCATTCATACGGTAGCGACTTCGACACCGGCATGTGCCCGCGCAACAAGGCAAGCCGATGCGGCCAGTAAGCGAAATTCGGGAACGACACAATGGCTTCACGCCCAACACGGGCGATTTCACGCAATGTGCCCTCGACATCTTTCATCATCTGCAACGCAGACAGGCACAACACCGTGTCGAACGCATTATCGGCGAACATGGCCAGCCCTGCCTCCATATCCTGTTGGATCACCGATACCTGGCGCGCTACGCACTGCGGGATTTGCGCATCATCGATTTCAATCCCGTAACCGCTACAGCCCTTATCCGTCTGCAAATAATCGAGCATCACCCCATCGCCGCACCCCAAATCGAGCACATGAGACTGTACGCGCACCCAATGCGCAATAAAAGCCAGGTCTGGACGCAATACACGCAATTCGGAAAAATTCATACCGCAACCTCAGCCAGCTCATCCCAAATACCGCGATAGTATTCGCGCAGCACTTTCATATACCGCGCGTCGTCCAAGAGAAACGCGTCATGGCCGTGCGGCGCATCGATCTCGGCGTAGGACACACGGCGCTTGTTGTTGACCAGCGCCTGCACCATATCGCGGCTGCGTTCCGGCGCAAAACGCCAATCGGTCATGAACGAGACCACCAGGAATTTGGCCTGCGTATTGCGAAAGGCTGCGCTCAGATCACCGCCGAACTCCTTGGCCGGATCGAAATAATCGAGCGCCTTGGTAATCAGCAGATAGGTATTCGCATCGAAATACGTGGCGAACTTATCGCCCTGATAGCGCAAATAAGATTCGATCTCAAAATCGATCCCATAACCGAACTGATACGCACCGTTGCGCAATTCGCGCCCGAATTTCGCGGCCATATCGTCATCCGACAAATAGGTGATATGGCCGATCATCCGCGCCACGCGCAAGCCGTTTTTCGGCACCACGCCGTAAGCATAATAATCGCCGCCATGGTAATCCGGGTCGGTCAGAATGGCTTGCCGGGCAACGTCGTTAAACGCGATATTCTGCGCCGACAACTTCGGTGTCGATGCAATCACCACACAATGCCGCAAGCGCTGCGGAAACAGCATGCTCCAGGCCAAAGCCTGCATGCCGCCCAGCGAGCCGCCCATGACGGCGGCAAACTGCTCAATGCCGAGTGCATCGGCCAGCAGCGCCTGGGCCTGCACCCAATCATCGACGGTAACCACCGGAAAGCCGGCGCCATAAGGCTTGCCGGTTGCCGCATCGATATGCATCGGCCCGGTCGAGCCGAAACACGATCCGAGATTATTCACGCCGATGACGAAGAAACGATCCGTATCCAAGGGCTTGCCGGACCCTACCATGTTGTCCCACCAACCCAGGCTGTCTGGATCATCTGCGTACATGCCGGCCACATGATGCGAGGCATTGAGCGCATGGCACACCAGTACGGCATTGGAACGCGCTGCATTGAGCGTCCCGTAGGTTTCATACACGAGGTCGTAATTAGCCAGCGTCGCCCCGCTTTGCAATTGCAAGGGTCCGGCAAAATGCATGGTTTGCGGCGCGACGATACCGATCGACATAGACAACATTTCTCTAAACAAATGCTTCAAAAATAAAAAAGCCCGCGATCACTCAGCGGGCTAAATTCGGGGCTTATGGTTCAAGCTCGCTTTAGCCGTATTTATTTGATGAATCCCGCAAGATCCACCAGCGCCCGCAAGCTGAGATTGACATCACTCAAATCGGCGCAAGGTTGTAAGAATAACCAACTCGGCCTGCCGCGTCAAACCGTCATCTTACTGCGGCGCAATTGTTCGACTGCGGCCACGATCGCCATCGGTTCCGTGCTGCGCAGGATCTTCTTGACTTGCGGTCTGATCTGGCTCAAGTCGCTATTCAGAATTTCTTGCTTTACCGACAATAATTGCGCCGGATGCATCGAAAATTCCAATAACCCCATTCCCAGCAGCAAACGCGTCAATTTAATATCGCCCGCCATTTCACCGCATACCGCGACCGGAATGCCGGCCTTTTTGCCGATCGCGATGACACTGCCCAGCAAATACAAAATAGCCGGATGCAACGGATTATAAAGATGCGCCACCTCGTGATCGACGCGATCGATCGCCAGCGTATATTGAATCAAATCGTTGGTGCCGATCGATAGAAAATCCAGCCGCTTGATAAACATCGGCAACGCCAGGGCTGCGGCAGGAATTTCGATCATGGCGCCGATCGGAATCTGCGCATCGAATTTTTGCCCGCGCGCTTGTAATTGCGCCTTGGCTTGCGCGATCAGCGTCAGCGTCTGATCGATCTCGAATGCATGCGCCATCATCGGAATAAGCAGACTAATCGGGCCATAGGCCGACGCCCGCAAGATGGCGCGCAATTGGGTCAGGAATATCTGCGGCTCCGCCAGGCAATAGCGCACAGCCCGCAAGCCCAGCGCCGGATTCATCGAGGTCTGCTCATCGGCATCCAGCGGCTTGTCGGCGCCGACGTCGAGCGTGCGGATCGTCACCGGCCGCCCCTTCATCGCCACGACCGTCGTGCGATAAGCTTCGAACTGCTCGTCTTCCGAAGGAAATTTTTCGAGAAACGCACCGCGCCCCATGAACAGGAATTCCGAACGAAACAGACCGATGCCATTGGCGCCGGCATCCATCGCCGCCCGGCAATCGTCCGGCAATTCGATATTGGCAAGCAACTCGATCGCAACGCCATCCAGCGTGACAGCCGGCGTCTTTTTCAAGCGCCCCAGTTTCTTGCGATCGCGCAACAATTGCGCCTGACTTTCACGATACTGCGCCAGCACCAACGGCGCCGGATCGACAATCACCACGCCGGCATCGCCG
>DATMOE010000075.1:0-10708 GCA_035568435.1 Herbaspirillum sp.
ATTGCCGCTTTATATGAAAGCAGCGTTCATTATTTGAAAACTGCATAAGCAAACCTCGAATTTGTCGTTTGACTGCTAATGCATGTTTGTTACATTCTTACGCCGTAGCAAGTTGCGGTCTCCGTAACATCCACAATAGTCAATATATCGAGGGGTAGTTCCATGTTGAAGAAATTCATCCTTGCGGGTGCGCTGGCGGCTTTGGCTTTGCTGACGGCCGCATCGATCCCTGCGCAGGCGCAGGAAAAACCGTTGCTCAATGCCTCCTATGACGTGGCGCGCGAGCTGTTCGCGGCGATCAATCCGCGTTTCGTTGCCGACTGGAAAGCCAAGACCGGGCAAGATCTGAAAATCGATCAATCGTTTGCCGGCACTTCGCGTCAGGCGCAGGACATTATTCAAGGCAAGAAAGTCGATACCGTGACGTTCAATCAGGCCACCGACATCAATGTGCTGGCGCAGCGCGGCCTGATCCGAGCCGATTGGCAAAAGGCGTTTCCGAATAACGCCTCGCCGTATTACAGCACCATCGCTTTCCTGGTGCGCAAGGGCAACCCCAAGCACATCAAGAATTGGGACGATCTGGTGCGCGACGACGTGAAACTGGTCTTCCCGAATCCGAAAACCTCCGGCAATGCGCGGTATACGTATCTCGGCGCATGGTTGTATGCGAACGAGAAATTCAAGGGCGACGATGCGCAAACCAAGCAGTTTGTGGGCAAGTTCCTGCATAACGTGGTTAATTTCCCGACCGGCGGCCGTGGTGCGACGGTGGCATTTGCACAGAATGGCCAGGGCGATGTATTGCTGACGTTCGAATCGGAAGTCATGGGGATTGCCAAGGGCGATGAATTCAAGGCCGGCGGCTTTGAAGTCGTGGTGCCGCCGGTGTCGGTGCTGGCCGAATTCCCGGTTGCCGTGGTCGATAAAGTGGTCGATGAAAAAGGCACGCGCAAGGTGGCGACGGCTTATCTGAATTACGAATATTCACGCGAAATCCAGTTGTTGCTGACGACGTATTATTTCCGCGTGAATCATCCCGATCTCGCCAAAGTGATGGCCGATCGCTACGCCAAAGTCCGCCTCATCGAACCGACCAAAGTACTCGGTCCGTGGGATAAGATCGAGCAGACGCATTTCGCCTCCGGCGGGGTGCTGGATCAATTGCTTGCCGTGCGTAAGTAGTTTTGATCCCTTCCTTTTTCCGCCGCACCCCCGTATTGCCCGGCTTCGGCGCCAGCTTCGGCTTGTCGGTATTGTTCATCAGTCTGGTGACGCTGCTGCCGTTGTCGGGCTTGTTGCTGTATGTCAGCAACATGACCTGGGCGCAGTACTGGCTGGCCATTAGCGATGCGCGCGTGGTCGAGAGCTACAAGATCACCCTGCTAGGCGCGTTGTATTCGACGATTGCAGTCACCTTTATCGGTTTTCTGCTGGCCTGGATCATTTCACGTTACGACTTTCCCGGCCGCCGCCTGATCGATGCGCTGGTCGATTTGCCGTTTGCGCTGCCGACCGCCGTCGCCGGCATTACCTTGTCGGCACTGTTTATTCCGACCGGTTGGCTGGGGCAATGGTTTGAGCCGCTCGGCATCAAAATCTCGTATGCGTTTCCCGGCATGGTGATCGCGATGATGTTTACCAGTCTGCCGTTTATCGTGCGGCCGGTGCAGCCGGTGCTGGAAGATCTGGAGTCCGAAATCGAAGAAGCGGCATTGATGCTGGGCGCGCATAAATGGCAGATTTTCTGGCGGGTGCTGTTGCCGGCGTTGGCGCCGGCCTTGATTACCGGTGCTTCGCAGGCCTTTATCCGCAGCCTCGGCGAATTCGGCGCGGTGATTATGATCGCCGGCAACATTCCATTCGAAACTGAAATTACCTCCCTGATGATTTTTATCCGCATGCAGGAATTCAATTACCCGGCCGCCGCAGCGATTGCTTCGGTGGTGCTGGCGGCGTCGCTGATATTGCTGTTTCTGCTGCAACTGCTGCAGAACCGTTTCCTTAATAAGTTGTAACGATGGCAAATTCCTTCAAACGCCCAACCGAATGGCAGCAATGGCTGTTGATTACGCTCGGTCTGACGGCTACGCTGCTGTTTCTGGTTGCGCCGCTGGCGCTGATTTTCACTAAGGCATTCAGCGAGGGTTGGCGGGTGCTGCTGCAAAACCTGCATCAGGATTTCATGCTCAGCGCGATCTGGCTGACGCTGGTGGCGACGCTGCTGACGGTGCCGATCAATCTGGTGTTCGGCGTTTTGCTGGCCTGGTGCGTGACGCGTTACGATTTCCTGGGCCGCCGCTTATTGATGACATTGGTCGATATCCCTTATGCGATGTCGCCGGTGGTGGCCGGGTTTTGCTACCTGGTGGTGTACGGTTCGGAAGGCTTGTTCGGCCGCTGGCTGTCGGCGCACGACATACAGGTGGTGTTTGCCTGGCCCGGCATCATCATGGTGACGGTGTTTGTGACATCGCCTTACGTAGCTCGGATTCTGATCCCGCTGATGCAGGCGCAAGGCAGCGAAGAAGAAATTGCCGCTTTATCGCTGGGCGCGTCCGGGCTGCAGATTTTCCTGCGCGTGAGTTTGCCCAACATCAAGTGGGCGCTGCTGTACGGTTCGGTGATCACGAATGCGCGGGCGGTGGGCGAGTTCGGCGCGGTGGCGGTGGTGTCCGGCACCATCATGAACCAGACCTTGACGCTGCCCTTGCTGGTGGAGCAATTGAATAACGATTACAAGACTGCCGCGGCATTCACCGCGGCGGCGCTGCTGGCGTGCATGGCGCTGCTGACCTTGGTGTTGAAAACGCTGATGGAATGGCGGCAAAATCTCAAAATGCACGTCAACGTCAAGGCGCCATCTGACGAATCGGTAGAATGACCTTGAACGTGGAGCCTTTGCCAAGGCTGCTGTTGACCTGAATCTCGCCGCGGTGTTTTTGAATGATCCCGTATGAAAGCGATAGCCCCAGACCGGTGCCTTGCCCCACGGGTTTGGTGGTGAAAAAAGGGTCGAATATGCGGGTGATGTTTTCGGTGGCGATACCCGATCCGCTGTCGATGACTTCGATCCATACACACTCGCCGTCGCTGCCGGTCCTGATGGTGATTTTTCCTCTCTCGCTTTGAATGGCATGCGCTGCATTGACCACCAGATTCAAAATAACCTGATTGATCTGCGACGGCAGGCATTCGATATCGGGAATATTGCCATATTCCTTGAACAGGTCTGCCTTGTATTTGACTTCGTTATTGACGATGTTCAATGTGGAATCGATGCCATCGTGCAGATTGCTCCACTGCCATTCCTGCGACGTATCGACCCGTGAAAAATCTTTCAGATCCTGCACGATTTTCCGCACACGCAGGATGCCTTCTTTCGATTCGCTCATCAGTGCGTGAATATCTTCTACCAGGAAGTCGAGTTCGAGTTCTTCGCGCATTGCCTTGACTTTTTCGAGGGCCGGGGAGGCCGTCAATTCCGGTTCTATTTTTTCGTAGGCCGTCAGCATTTGCAGCAGATTGGCAATATACGTTTCAAGGGCGCCGAAATTGGAAAATATATAGCCGATCGGATTGTTGATTTCATGCGCCAGTCCGGCGGCAAGTTGACCGATGGATGCCAGTTTTTCCGACTGCAGCAATTGTTGCTGCGCCATCGACAGCTTTTCGTTGAGGCTGGTCAATTCCGCATTTCTGCGGGTCAGCTCAGCCTCGACAATGGTGCGTTGCCGGATATCTTCTTCCAGGCACTGATTCGCATGCGCCAATTGGGTGGTGCGCTCCGCGGCCAGTTTTTCAAGATCTCGGCGAATTTTATGCAGATCGGATTCCGCCAGTTTTTGTGCGCTGATATCCCGCATGACTTCGATGGCGCCGACGATGGCGCCGTCTTCGTCGCGCAGCGGCGCCGCCGAAAAATAAATCCAGCGCCCGTTTTCGCCCAGATGCGCCAGAAAATATTCCCCTTCAAATGCATTCGGAATCAGTGGCGAAGCGCGGAAAGAATGGTTGCCGTTGTAATAGTTGCCGTGAATGTTTTCGAAGTTGCCGGCCACGATCAGATCTGCCAATACCGGACGCTGATGGTGATAGATAGGGCGCCATTGATTTCTGGTGCCGACCATTTCCGCTGCGCTCAGGCTGAATAGATATTCACAGGCCTTGTTCCAGTGGGTAATCACATGATCGGCATTGATGGCGAATGCCGGTACCGGACAGCCATCGAAAAATTCGGAAATAGCCGGTTCCTGCATGCTGATCTTATTTGGCATGGTAGTTTCCTTTTGTTCGACTACAGGTCCGTAGCAATCAAAATTGAACAGGCTTCTTCGAATTGGCGTTCGGTTTCCCGGAACACATCCATCAGCGCCGTCTCTGAGACGTTCAGATTGCGCCATCCTGATGCCGATAACGGCGGCGCCAGGTCTGCGGCATCGGCGGAAAGATCTAGCGCATGCGCAATACAGTCGGCCAGATTGACGACCGCGGTCAAACCCGTGATATTTTCCGCCGCCAGAAAATGATGATGTTCAACCGCGTCGAGGATCAGTGGCGGAAATTTCCAGTGTTCCAAGATGGCGCGTCCTACTATCGTGTGGTCCAGATCGAGTACGGCCTGTTCGGCCTCGAACAGATAGCAATCATGTTCTTTGCGATAAGTAATGACGGCTTGATAATGGCGCGCCGAATAGGTCACCAGGACGAGCCTGCCGATATCGTGCAGCAGGCCGGCGAGGAATGCCTGGTCTTGATTGAGCGATAGCTTTTTTGCCAACGCTTTGGCGCACAGTGCGGTGCCGATTGAATGGCGCCAGAAAGCCTGAAAGTCGAGCAGACTATCCTTGCTTTGCCGGTAACGGTCGATCACGGCAGAGCCCGTTACCAGTGCGCGCACGCTGGTAAGGCCGAGAATCGTAATGGCCTGCTGGATCGTGTTGACCTTGCGCTGCATGCCGTAGAACGACGAATTGGCCAGACGCAGCACCTTGGCCGATAGCGCTTGGTCTTGCGCAATTTTGGTGGCGAGAAGATGGGTATCCGATTCTTCATCGTTAATATTGCGCATCAATTCAAGCACTACGATCGGTAGCGATGGCAGATCCTGGATTTTTGCGATCACCTCGCTGAGGATGAGTTTCATCATGTGAGGCTCGACCGATAACGAATAAGATAATCGAATAAGAGCCGGGCAGGTTCTTGTTCGCCGCTGCGTCTGAATAGTTCGGTCAGCCGGGCCAGCCTTTGTTCGCGGGCTGCTTGTCGTTGCGCTTCGGAGATTTCTTCCTCGTCTGGGGAGATCGGGCTGTCTTGAGGGTCTGTCATAGCGCTTTGTCCTTTACCTCTTGTTTGATTAGGGTCAGCACCTTGCCGCGCGATGGGGAATGCTGGCCCATTGGATGCAGCGACGCCACAAAAAATTCATTTTCGACTTCAATCAGGCATTTCTGCATAGCGCCGTCTTGTTGCAGATCGTTCAGTAACGACGGTAGCACTGCCGTAATGTCTTTGCCCAGGATGGCGCCCTCTTGCCGGTCCAGAAAACCGGCGGCAGTATTGGCCAGCACAATCAGATTGTCTTCGTCCAGACCGATGACGGCTAGCGGCAGATGTTGCAGAACCTCTTGCGCGATATTGAGCGTGATTTCATCGCTTTCGATCCGTAACTCCTTTTGCTGCAACAGGGCGTCCAGTTGCGCATTGGTTGCGGCCAATTCGGCGTAAGCGATATGCAGTTGGTGGTTCAGGCGCAAATTTTCATCGGCTAGTTCCTTGCGTTTGAACGCTTCGGCAATATGCTCTTTGAGTTGCGCATCGTCCCAAGGCTTGGTCAAAAATTTATAGATGGCCCCTTCATTGATGGCGTCGGTCACCGATTGCAATTCCGTATAGCCGCTCAGCATGATGCGCATGGTTGCCGGATAGGCTTCTTTGGCGATTCTGAAAAATTCGACGCCGGTCATCTCCGGCATACGTTGGTCCGAAACGATAACGTCGACCGGCGTGGCAGCCAGAATCTGCAGGGCATCCGGCGCGCTCGATGCCGTCAGAATACGATATTTCTCTTGATGCAAGAGTCGCCTCAAGGCGGCCAGAATATTCTTCTCGTCGTCCACCAGCAGCAAAACGCGAGAGGTCTGATCCTGGAGCGGTGAATTCACTTTCTTCTCCTCGACAACGACTGTGTGGCGGCCTTATGGAATCTCTGATATCAAAATCGAAATTTGCAGCGAAATATTCTGTACCTGTTCGAATCGTTGTATTTGAGCAATGTTTTGCGGACTGAGCACGCAATCCTTCGTCAGCAGCAGCACGCCGTCCGGGGTGCGCAGATCGTCGGCGAGTTGCATGCCGGGCGCCAGTTCGCGCGGTTTTACCAGACGTGTTTTGACTGACTGCAACAAACCTTCTTCTTCAATGAGCGCGAGAAAGTGGTCGACGATGATCGGGTCGTAGCGATGGCCGCGCTGCGTTTTGAGCAACGCCAGTGTTTTTTCCAGCGGCAGCGGCTGGGTGGCGATGGCGCCGGACAGCAAGGCTTCGAAGTCGCGTGTCAGCGCCAGGATGCGCGAGCCGATCGGGATTGCGTCGCCTATCAGACCAAGCGGCGTGCCGCGGCCGTCGTAACGCTCGTATTGGTGGCGAATAATCAAACCCGCGGCGGCATACGCCTCCAGCGGCGTGAGCGCCAGTTGTCCTTTGAGCGGATGGGTCATGAAGAGGCGGGTTTCATCGCTGCTCATCTTGTCCATCGGTTTGCGCACCAGTTCGTCGGACAAGCCGATTTTGCCGACGGCATGCAGCAAGCCGGCGATCATCAAATCCTGTAAGCCGGATTCGCTGATTTTGTATACCGAGCCCAGACTGCTCGACAGTTTTGCGCCCAGATTGCGCGACAGTTCGCCGACGCGTCCCGAGTAACCGAAGGCGCCGGCGCGCAGTTCGATCAGGTTGGAAAACACCTTCAGCATAGTGAGGAAATTCTTTTTTATTTCCTTCTCGGAATGTTCGAGAAACAGCACGGTCTGGCGAATTTCTTCGGTGCGCGCGATGACTTGTCGTTCGAGATTGGCGTTGAACGCCGAGAGTTCTTCATTCTGCCGCAACACGATCTGCGTCAGACGTTGCGCTTCGTTTTTCAATTGCTGCTGTTCGAGTGCGCGTTTGACGGTGAGCAGTAGATCGTGTTCGTCCCAGGGTTTCGGCAAATAATGGTAGATGCCGCCTTCGTTGATGGCCGCGATGGTCGAGCCGACTTCGGAATAGCCGGTCAACAGGATGCGCACGATATCGGGATAGCTGGCTTTGGCCTGGGCCAGAAATTGCGCACCGGTCATGCCGGGCATGCGCATGTCGGAAATAATCAGATCGACATGTTCCGCGGCTAATATCTCCAGCGCGGCGGCGCCGCTTTCGGCCGTCAGTACCTTGTAACCGACCGGCCTGAACAAGCGTTTCAATGCGGACAAAATGCCGGCTTCGTCGTCCACCACCAGAACAACAGCGGTGTCGTTTGCAGCCAGATCAGGGTCCTGCAGGAGGCGCTCGTTCATGTTTTCTCTTTCGGAGGATGAGAAGAAGACTGAAAAGCAGGCTGTTCAGGGTCCAGTGGCAGCCATACCGTGAATGTCGATCCGGCCCCGGACGCGCTGGCGACCTCTATGCGGCCGCGATGTTTTTGCACGATGCCATAGGATAGCGATAATCCCAATCCGGTTCCACTGCCGACCGGTTTTGTTGTATAAAACGGTTCGAAAATCCGGTTCAGATGTGTCGTTTCAATGCCGCAACCGGTGTCGCTGATGCTGATCGATACCCCGTCGCGGCTGCGTTGCGTGGCGATGATGATCGAGCCGGTTTTCTCGATAGCATACGCGGCATTGCTCAGCAGGCTCAGGAACACCTGATTCAGATCGGAAGCGAGGCATTTGATCGATGGTAAATCGCCATAACGCTTCTCCACGGTAATTCTGCCTTTGAATGCGGCGCCGGCAATCTCCAGCGTATTGTCCAGCGCTTGGTGCAAGTCGGCCATTTGCCAGCCGGATTCGCCCACGCGGGAGAAATCCTTCAGGGATTGCACGATATCTTTGACGCGCTTCAAGCCATCCAGCGATTCGGTCAGCAGATTGCCGACGTCGTCTTTGAGGTAATCGAGATCGGCAAGCTGACGGATTTTCGCCAGCTTGCCGGCGATGTCGGCGGCATCGGACGGTTCTTCCCAGCTTGCTTCATAGCGATCGATCACTGAGAGCAGCGTGTCGACATAGGTACGCAAGGCGCTCATGTTGGCGCTGACAAAACCGATCGGATTGTTGATTTCGTGGGCCATGCCGGCAGCCAATTGTCCTAACGAGGCCATTTTTTCGGACTGCAGTAATTGTTCCTGGGCTTCTTTTAGCTGTTGAATCAATAACTGCTGTTCTTCGCCCTTCTTTTGCAGCGCTTCTTCCATCAGCTTGCGTTGGGTGATGTCGGTCAGGGAGCCGATCACTTCAAAAGGATGGCCGTTTTCGTCGCGGATCAAGCGCAAGGTGTCGTGCATCCATAGATAACGGCCATCGGCGGCCTGAAAACGATATTCATAAGTGCGCTGACCTTCGACAAAAAGCAGCGCCAGGCTCGAAAAGATTGCGGGCACGTCCTCGGGATGAATATGGTTGAACCAGAAATTGGGGTCGGCCAGCATTTGCGCCGGTTGATAGCCTAAAACCCGCGTGGCATTTTCGCTGACGAAGGTCATTTTGAAGTCGCCGGAAGGCACGCTGCTATAGATGATGGCAGGTGTATTGGCCAGTAAATAACGATAGCGCTCAGTGACGATGTCGGCGTCCTGCCGGCCGGATGGCGGCGCCGGCGAGGTAGGCGTGAACACCGAGGAACTGAACTCTTCGAATTGTCCGGTCATAAAATATTGATGATGCTAAAGAGCGCCGCAGCCGTAACAAGGCATGGCAGGTGGGGATAGCGCAGATTGCGCTTGTCGAGCTTCATTTTGTATTGTTATTTCAATAAAAGCAGAGTACTGCACTTGGCGTCTATAAACAATTAAATTAGAAAGATGCGCCAAAACCGGGGCTAGTGCGGTCCGAAGTCTGCAATACTGTGGAACAATTCCTGCTTAAAAATACGCGCTGAAGCGCAGCAGCCGGAACGTGAGTCCAAGAATAATCAATCTGAAACAGGAGACAAGCATGAAAGTACCGCACAGCATCGCGCTGGCCGCAGCATTTGTCGTTGCCGCGGCAACAATGACGACCACGCAGGCACAGGAAGTCGTGCGTCTGGGCAATCTCAAATTCGCACACTACGGCGCGATCTCCTATATCAAGGAAATCGCACCGCAATGCGGCATCAAGGTTGAAGAACATGTCTTTGCCAAGGGGCCGGACGTGATGCAGGCGATCCTGGCCGGCGAGCTCGATGTCGGCGCGACGGCTTCCGAAGGGGCGATTACGGCGCGTGCCAATGGCGCGCCGATTTTCCTGGTGGCCGGCTTTGCCAAGGGCGGGGCGCGGCTGGTGGCGCGGCCCGATGCCAATATCAAATCGGTGGCCGATCTGAAAGGTAAAAAAGTCGGCGTGACCCGTGGCGGGATTCAAGAGGTATTACTGGCCGCCGAGCTGGCGCAAAACGGGCTGACCATGTCGGACAAGCCGGGCAAGGATGTGTTGATCATCTATCTGGCCTTCGCCGATCTGAATCAGGCGCTGTTGGGTAAAGACCTCGACGCCATCATGCAGAGCGAACCGCAGTCTTCGCAAGCGATCAATAAGGGCTATGGCGTCGAAGTACTGAAACCTTATGACACGCCGATCGGTGCACCGGTGCGCACGCTGGTGATGACCGAGAAGTTCTATAACGAGAAACGTCCGGTGGCCGAGAAATTCATGCGCTGCTTCGTCCAGGCCACCAAGACCTTTATCGATAACAAGGCGTTGGCCGAAAAATATGTGCGCGAAACGATTTTCAAAGGACAAATTTCGTCGCAGGATTTCAACGACGCCATCGCCAATTCGCCGTATTCGTATGACGTTACGCCGGAACACATTCAAATTACCACCGACGTGATGGTGAAATATGGTGTCGGCAAGATGGCCAAGCCGGCGCTTGCCAAGGATTGGGTTAAAACCGATTTGCTGACTGAAGCCAAAAAGAGCCTGAACGTCAAATAAGGAGCTGTAGATGGTGAAGTCGAAATGGCGTCATGTTGCGTCAGGTTTGCTGGTGCCCATCATCGTGATTGCGTTATGGCAGGCCGCTTGCGGCGTGGGATTGGTCAGCCCGCTGAAATTGCCGTCGCCGCTGGCGGTGGCGCAGCGCTGGATGCAATATCTGTTGCCCTCGCAGACTTATACGGCCGCTGCCGGTAGCTGGTGGGCCTGGGCTTTTTCGGGCGAACTGATACAAGATGCGCTGGGCAGCATGTATCGCGTGGCGGTCGGCTTCCTCATCGGGGCCGGGCTGGCGCTGCCTTTGGGGGTGTTGATGGGCGCCAGCCAGCGCGTGTATCAGCGTATGTACATTTTGGTTCAGATACTGCGTCCGATTCCACCCAGTGCTTACACGCCGCTGGCGATGCTGTGGTTTGGGCTTGGCAATCCGCCGGCGGTATTCATGATCAGCATTGCAGCGTTTTTTCCGGTATTGGTTAATACCATTACCGGCGTGCGCCAGGTCGACAGCATTTATCTGCGTGCGGCCC
>DATMOE010000076.1:0-7327 GCA_035568435.1 Herbaspirillum sp.
AGATCGAAATGGTCATGCAGCTTCGGCGCAATATCCAACGGCAGAATCCTTAAATGACCGGACATGCCCAAATGCACAATCAAGGTGCCATGTTCAAATCCGATTAACAAATATTTACCCCGCCGCCCGGCCTGCGTAATCCGCCGTCCGGTCAGGCGTTGCGTCAGATCGGCGGGAAAAGGCCAGCGCAAACCGCTGCGGCGCATGACCACACCGGTCACGAGCTTCCCTTCCAGGTGCGGCGCAACACCACGACGGGTTACTTCTACTTCAGGTAATTCTGGCATTGGCGGTTAAGAAGAATAAGAAAAGATTGAGTTGCCTATGATAAAGCATGCAGCAAGCGGTCAGTTTGCATTCCCTTACATCCTGATGGATGCCTACCGCACCACACTATCCCTGGTTCAGCGTAAAATCGAGAATCGCCGACTTTCTGGATCTCCCCTTGAAAAAACTTTTAGCCATCGTCACGCTCATTTCGTTGCTATCGGCCTGCGCCGCCCAGAAGCAACCGGCAGATACACCATCGACAGCAAAAAACGATACTGAAGCGACTACGGATTCAACTGGATCCGACCTGACCGACGACCTGACGGTGGATAAGGTCGATCCAACACTGCCGCAAGTAGCGCTCAGCAGAGAGCTCATGTATGAAATCCTGAGCGCCGAAATCGCCTTCCAGCGCGGCCAATGGGAGTCGGCCTATGTGACACTGATCGCTGCCGCGCATGAAAGCCACGATCCACGTCTGGCAAAGCGCGCCGCCGAATTCGCGGTTTCCGCCAGAAGCCCGGTGGACGCATTGAATGCGGTTCGTCTCTGGATGCAATTGGCGCCGCAATCGGATGAAGCGCTGCAAAATTATCTCGGCCTGGTGGTCGTGACGAACAACCTGGCGGAGGCCGAACCGATCCTGGTGCAACGCTTGCAAACAGCCCCCCCAAAAATCCGCGGCACATTGATGCTGCAGATACAGCGTTTGGTCAGCCGCGCCAAAGATAAGGCGGCGGCATTTGCCATGATGGAGAGAATCACGGCGCCTTACAGCGACACCCTGGAGGCGCATCTGGCGCTGGCGCAAGCGGCTGCATCGAACGACGATTTACCACGGGCGCGGCAGGAAGCCGACGCCGCCATCAAGATCAAACCGGACTCCTCGCTGGCCATCCTGACCCAAGCGCAAGTGACGGAAGATCAGACGCAGGCAATGGCGTTGATTGAAGAATTTCTGCGTAAATATCCGAAAGCGCGCGATGTCCGCATTGCCTATGCGCGCAGCCTGGTTGAAAAGCAGCAATACGACGACGCCCGCAAACAGTTCGAACGCCTGCTCAAGGAGCAACCGGATAATCTGACCACACAGCTTGCATTGGGCTTGCTGAACGCGCAGACCAATCATCCGAAAGAAGCTGAAAAGTATCTGAGCGCGTATGTCGCAACGCTATCCCAGCAGGAAAACCAAAATCTCGATCCGACCCAGGCGCTGCTGGTACTGTCGCAGCTTGCAGAAGAACGCAACGACATCCCGGCCGCCCTCAAATGGCTGGATCAGATCGATTCCGGCGATGCCTATCTGGGCGCGCAAATCCGGCGTGCCCAGCTCACTGCAAAAGGCGGCGATATCAACGCGGCGCGTGCAATCCTGGCGCAAACGGAGGCTAGTGGCGAATCCGATCAAAGCCGCCTGATCCTGGCCGAAGCGCAAATCCTGCGCGATGCCAACCAATCACAACCATCGTTTGATGTACTGGAGGCCGGATTAAAGCGCTTCCCGGACAATGTCGACCTTCTGTACGACTATGCAATGGCGGCCGACAAACTCAACGACTGGGCCTCAATGGAAAGCAGCTTGCGCAAAATCATGCGGCTGGCGCCATCCAATCAGCAGGCATACAACGCACTCGGTTATTCGCTGGCGGACCGCAATATCCGATTGCCGGAAGCTTATGCACTGATTACCAAAGCATTGCAACTGGCGCCTGAAGACCCATTCATCACCGATAGTCTGGGCTGGGTGCAATTCCGCATGGGCAATCTGACGGACGCCGAAACCACGCTGGCTCACGCTTATGCCTTACGCGCAGACGCCGAAATCGGGATGCATTTGGGCGAAGTGCTGTGGACCGAAGGCAAGCACGATGCAGCACTTGCTGTGTGGCGCACAGCGCACAAACAAGACCCAGGCAACGAAGCGCTGAAAAGCACGCTGGCGCGGCTTAAAATTAAGCTATGAATGTACACCTGAGCAGCCGCCTATGGCGTGCCGCTGCTTTCAGTCTGGCGCTGATCAGCGCCGGTTGCGCAAATATGACGACGATGACGACGATCGCGCCGGGGACGGCCGCCGATACCGGCGTCAATGCGCCGAGCGCACGGGTATACCGTCAAGACATTACGCTCGAAGGGCGCTTGTCGTTACATTACCAGCAAAATAATGAGAACCAATCGGTCTACGGCAGCTTCGTATGGCAGCAAACGCATGAGCAAATCCACTTGCAACTCCTGTCGCCGCTGGGCCAGACCATCGCAATGATCAATATCAAACCCGGCCTCGCGACCCTGACCCAATCCGGCAAGCCGCCACGCAGTGCCGACGACGCCAATCAGTTGACCGAGCAGACCCTGGGCTGGCCGCTGCCGATTGCCGGGCTGCGTGACTGGCTGCAAGGTTTCGCCAGCGATGCCCAAGGCAAACCGTTCGTTGCCCAGGCACGTAGTGACGACGCCGGCAATACCGTCACCACACGCGACGGCTGGCGCATCCAGTATGTCAACTGGCAAGCCACGGCCGGCGAGAGCATGCCGAAACGCATCGATCTGGAGCGTTATACGGAACAAGCCGGTGAAGTCGCGATTCGGATCGTGATCGACAAAGCATCGGCATCATAAGCGGCGGCCTGCCGTCCCCATCCCCATGTCCGCTACCCTGCTCAACTGCGCCGCACCCGCCAAACTGAATCTGTTTCTGCATGTCATCGGACGCCGCGCCGACGGCTACCATCTGCTGCAAACGCTATTCCAGTTAATCGACCGCGGCGATACGCTGCATTTCGTCACGCGCGACGACGGCGTCATCGGCCGCACCACCGCGATACCTGGCGTACCGGAACAGTCGGACCTGATCATACGGGCAGCGCACCTGCTGCAGGCAGCCGCAGGCGATACCAGGAAAACACGGCTCGGCGCCGACATTGCGATCGACAAAATCCTGCCGATGGGCGGCGGCGTCGGCGGCGGCTCATCGGATGCGGCAACCACCTTGATCGTCCTCAATCATCTGTGGCAAACCGGTTTTTCCCGCGCCGAATTGATGACGATGGGCGCCCAACTTGGCGCAGATGTGCCTTTTTTTATTTTTGGGCAAAATGCCTTTGCCGAAGGCATCGGCGAGCAACTTCAGGCGATAAATACCCCGGATTGCTGGTTTCTGGTAATCGAACCGGGCGTTTCCGTGCCGACAGGGGCAATATTTTCATCTTCGCAATTGACACGTGATACGAAACCCTGCAAAATAACGGACTTTTCCAAGGCATACAAATGTTGCGGAAATGGCAGTGAAAAAGGGGCACCGAAAGGTATCCAAAAGGCCGGTTTTAAAAACGACCTGGAAGCAGTGGCTGCTGCGCATTATCCAGCAGTCGGAGATGCCGTAAAGTGGTTGCAGCAATTTGGCGATGCAAGAATGACAGGATCGGGCGCTTGCGTGTTTTGCAGTTTTGAACACGAATCACAGGCCAGCGAAGTACTGAAGCAAGTACCGGCGCACTGGAAAGCCTGGACCGCCAAAGCGATGCAACGGCATCCACTGGCCGCACTGCTGGGCTGAAGTACATATTTCGTTGCAGGTATATCAATGCAGTCTAGGCGATCTATAACGCCGACGCGATATAACGGCAACACAAGGTTGTGTAGGGGAATCGCCAAGCTGGTTAAGGCACTGGATTTTGATTCCAGCATGCGAAGGTTCGAATCCTTCTTCCCCTGCCATTAAATTGAAACCCGGGATATGTCCATATCCCGGGTTCGAGCAAATAAAACAAGCCGCCAACGCAAGACTGTACCAGTCACGCATTGCCGGCTTTTCGACTTTCTAACGATTGCATTCAGGGAACTCCATGGCACTCGAAAACCTAATGGTTTTTACCGGTAACGCCAACCCGGCATTGGCGATCGAAGTTGCAAAAAAACTAGGTATTCCACTCGGCAAGGCGAATGTCTCGAAGTTTTCCGACGGTGAAGTCATGGTCGAAATCAACGAGAACGTGCGCGGCAAGGATGTGTTTGTTTTGCAATCGACCTGTGTGCCGACCAACGATAACCTGATGGAAATCATGTTGATGGTCGATGCGCTGAAACGGGCATCGGCCGGCCGCATCACCGCCGCCATCCCGTATTACGGTTATGCACGTCAAGATCGTCGCCCACGTTCGGCGCGGGTTGCGATTTCGGCTAAAGTGGTCGCCAATATGTTGCAGGAAGCCGGTGTCGAACGCGTACTGATCATGGATCTGCATGCAGATCAGATTCAGGGCTTTTTCGATATTCCGGTCGATAATATTTATGCATCGCCGATTTTATTGAGCGATCTGGTCAGCAAAGCTTATGACGATCTGCTGGTGGTTTCGCCTGACGTCGGCGGTGTGGTCCGGGCACGGGCGCTGGCCAAACGCCTGAACTGCGATCTCGCCATCATCGATAAACGTCGTCCGAAAGCCAATGTTTCGGAAGTCATGAACATCATCGGTGAAGTCGAAGGCCGCAACTGCGTGATCATGGATGACATGGTCGACACAGCCGGTACCTTGACCAAGGCGGCAGAAGTATTGAAGGAGCGCGGCGCCAAGAAAGTGGTGGCGTACTGTACGCATCCGGTGCTCTCCGGCCCGGCGATTCAGCGCATTATCGATTCGCCGTTGGATGAGCTGGTCGTCACCGATACGATTCCGTTGTCCGAACAGGCCCGCGCCTGCAGCAAAATCCGCGTGTTGTCTTGTGCGGAATTGCTGGCTGAAACATTTAGGCGCATCAGCAAGGGCGATTCGGTGATGTCCTTGTTCGTCGAGTAAAGTTTTAAAATAAGTTTTTAGAATACGTTTTCTCCCGTCATCGACTTAAATTGATGACGGGATTCTTGAATCCCCTGGTCGCGGGGGATTTTTAACGCGGGGTTATCAGCCTCGCACTATTGGAGCAACAAATGAAAGTTATCGCATTCGTACGCAAAGAGCAGGGGACCGGAGCGAGCCGCCGCCTGCGCAATGCCGGACAAACACCCGGCATCATCTACGGCGGCACCAGCGCGCCCGTCAGCATCTCGCTGGACCACAATGCCCTGTATCACGCATTGAAAAAAGAAACCTTCCACTCCTCGATTCTCGATCTGGAAATCGACGGCAAGGTTGAGCAAGTTCTGTTGCGCGACTTCCAAGTCCACGCCTACAAGCAACTGGTCCTGCATGCTGATTTCCAGCGTGTCGATGCATCGCAAAAAATCCACGTAAAAGTGCCTTTGCACTTCATCAACGCGGACGTTTCGCCTGCCGTCAAACTGACCTCCGGCATCATCAGCCACGTCATGTCCGATCTGGATATCACTTGCTTGCCTAAAGACTTGCCTGAGTTCGTCGAAGTCGATCTGGGCGCACTGGAAGTCGGCAACTCGATCCATCTGGCCGATATCAAATTGCCGAATGGCGTAACGGCTGTGATTCACGGCGGCGAAGACAATCCAACCATCGCTACCGCATCGATTCCAGCCGGTAAAGTGGAAGCCGAAGCCACTGCAGAAGCAGCTGCACCAGCAGCAGCCGCTGCTCCTGCAGCACCTGCCGATAAGAAGTAATTCCGCGCCGGATATTTCCCGGAGTACTGCCCTATCAGGCCGATGCCGTTCAGCACTATGCTGAACGGCATTTTCTTTGCGCAAGCGCTTTACGCGTTATTCGGAAAACTATTTTATTTTCAGAATCACCGTCCGATGTATTCGGATTCGGCTCATTTCTTTCTCTCCCTTATTTCGATTTAATGGACGCCATGTTTCGCCAGTTCCGGCCAGCCTGGAATGGCGCTGCATGTATCGCTAATCATCAGGGAGAAATTTTGGAAAAAGTAGCATTTAAATATTGCGTTTCGGGCTTGGTTCTTTGCGCGGCCGCCGCATCCGTTTCCGCGTTCGCCGCCACACCGACGAACGACGGCTGGTATCTCGGTACTTCGGTTGGGCGTTCGGAAATAAAAACCACGAACGACAACGCTAACGACGACACCAGCAAAGGAACCGGCACCGGCTTCAAACTTTATGGCGGCTACCAGTTCAATGACTACTTTGCGCTTGAAGGACAATATATCCGTCTCGCCACCGCCAAGTATCGCAGCAACCGTCCCGGCGGCTATCAGCTCGACGAGAGCGATAAATTCAGCGGATTGGCATTCGATGCCGTCGGTATTTTGCCAATAAGCGATTCATTTTCCCTGCTAGGCAAACTCGGTGTGATGCAAACGCAGATACAGTCAGACTGGCAATACGGCAGTGAAAGCGGGTCGGCAAAAGACAGTAGAACCACCCCGCTAATAGGCATTGGCGCCGAATATAAGTTAACACCCGCACTCGCATTACGCGCCGAATATGAGTATTACGGCAAAATCCACTCAGACGACAACACAGTCAAGATAAAGATGGACATGCTATCAGTCGGCATGCGCTATACGTTCTAATAAAACTATTCACCCTACTGAACCGAAGCAAACATTAACCGGTTCAGCAAACATCCCTGCTCTGGCAGGGATATCCAAATCCCCCTTTTACCCCAGCCAGCCGCCATACAAACGCTTCGCAGCCGCATCGGGTTTTGCCACAATCTCAAGCCGCCATTTCGGCGCAGCATCCGCCTTCAGCTTCACAGAAAACGCCATCAATTCATCACGCCGGAACACATGCAACACCACCGTATCGCCGATACGATACCGCCCCAGCAAACCATCCGGCCCAGTCGCCGGCACACGTAATCCATCGAGCGCCACCAATTTATCGCCGGCGGACAAGCCCGCCTTATGCGCCGCCCCGCCCTCATACACACTGGCGATCTTGCTATCGCCGCCCTCCACCGTCAGACGCACGCCAACATCCGGCTTACCGGACGCCTCCGGTTTAATCAGCGCAATTCCGAACGGCGTCAGCAAATCCTTCAGCGGTACATCATCGGTGCCATATATATATCGCTTGAAGAATGGCGCGAGACGCATCCCGCTAACTTCTTCGAACAGCGCCAGCACATCGTCCTCTTCCAGCCCGAGGCCACCACCAGCGCTAAAAAAATGACGCCCATAA
>DATMOE010000077.1:0-3756 GCA_035568435.1 Herbaspirillum sp.
GTCGGCGCGCGCAGCAGCCCGGTGCAATTGATGCTGTATTCGATCTTCCATCTGGGCGGCGCCACCAATAACATGGGCTGGGACAGCGCCCAGAAACTGGCCGCCAACCCGGCCGTGGCATGGACCATTCCGCTCTCGCTGGGCGACTCGCATCGCGGCTTTCCGGTGCTGGCCACCAACGGCGATTATTTCAAGCATTTTCAATACGGTAGCCGCCAATCGCTGCGCTTCGCACAAGGGCGGCCGTTCGCCGACACCTTTGAAACCGTCATCGGCGCCGAAGTCGCGCACAGCCTGCAGTACAAACTGGGCGACAAGATCATTCTGAGCCACGGCATCGGCGGTCCGCATCTGCTCCAGCATGGCGACAAACCCTTTACGATTACCGGCATCCTGGCCCGCACCGGCACGCCGGTCGACCGCACCGTGCATATCGGGCTCGACGCGATGGAAGCGATTCATCTGGATTGGTCGGGCGGCGCGCCGATGCCGGGTTTATCGATCCCGGCGCAACAAGTCAAGAAATTCGACCTGACGCCAAAAACCATTACCGCGCTATTGATCGGCCTGAAAAACCGCGCTGCGGTATTCGGCCTGCAACGCGCCATCGCCGACGATGAAGATGAAGCGCTGATGGCGGTGTTGCCGGGTGTCGCGCTGGATGAATTGTGGCAAGTGGTCAGCATCGGCGAGAACGCGCTGCTGCTGATTTCCGCACTGGTGGTGGTGGTTGGGTTGGCTGGCCTGGTGTCGTCGATTCTGGCCGGCCTCGGCGAACGGCGGCGCGAGCTGGCGATCCTGCGCTCGGTCGGTGCGCGTCCGCTCGATCTGTTTTTCCTGTTGGCGCTGGAAGGCCTGGCCGTGATGCTATGCGGCGTACTGCTCGGCTTGCTGCTGTTAAGTCTCGGCATTCTGATCGGCGGACCGCTTCTGGAAGCCAATTTCGGCATCGTCTTGCATTTGAACTGGCCGACCATGGAAGAATGGCAGCTGCTGGGCGCAGTGGTTGCCGCCGGCTTCCTCGCCAGCCTGCTGCCGGGCTTGCGGGCGTATCGGCTTAGTTTGTCGGACGGCTTGAATCCGCGGATTTAGAGTGCATTACATATCTGAACACATGTAACAGCGCGCAGAGTCAAACGGTAGCAGATAGAATAGGCGATCCGCTTGACCGCGCGCGGCGAATCTGCCGCGGCTTCTGTCTGAAAGACTTTATGAAAATTCTGGCCTGGTTCGTCGCCCTCATCGGTTCCGGCTTACTGATCGGGCATCTGGCAAGCCGTTTCGTCACCCATCAAACGAGCAACCCGCCGCTGTCGATGGCAGCACAAACGACCAACACAGCACCGGGCGCTGCGCCCTACAAAGTGGGCGACCGTCTGGCCCAGCCTGACATGGCCGCCCCCGCCAAATCACCTTATCGCGAAATCATGTGGGATGCGCTGATGCCTTCCGACTGGAACCCGATGCTGCCATTCAAAGGCATCAAACTGGATCAATTGAGCGACGATGACCCGCGTGCCAATAACGCATTAGCGAAAGCCAAAAAATACTGGGACAAAGCGCCGATGAATCCGAAAATCGATAACGTCGCGGTCAAGATCCCCGGCTTCGTGGTATCGCTGGAGCGTGAAGGCGATGCGTTGACGGAATTCCTGGTGGTGCCTTATTACGGCGGCTGTATTCATGTACCGCCCCCGCCGGCCAACCAGATCATCCACGTGCACAGCAACAAGCCGATCGAAGGTATCCGCACCATGGATGCGGTATGGATCAGCGGCACCATCAAGGTCGGCACGACCGAAACCATGATGGGCGTGGCCGGTTACAACATGCTGGCGCAAAACGTCGAACTGTATAAAGACGCGCCGGTGGCCCAATAGAACAATAAAAAACCACGCATCGACCCCAAAACCATGGATCAATTGCCCGACGATACGGCACACGCATGGCAACTGCTGGAAGAGCAATTAGCGCTGACCCAGCGCTATATCGATGCCGGCACGCCGGCCGATCGCACCGTTCTGGAGGGCGATATCCAGACCATGCCGGCCTTCATCGCGCTCGAAAACAAACTGCATCCCGAACTCAATCTGTTCATCGCGCCTACCCCATCGGCGCTGCTGAAAAAAATCCAAGCCCTGCCGCCGGCATTTCATTTACGCTGCGTACTGCGCTCGGCGGTGGATGCCGAACATGGCTGGCATCATTTTTACGCCGACATCCAGCGCCAAGCAGATGGCTCGCTCTCCTTCCTGATCATTGAGCCGGCCGACCTGAAGCACAATATAAATGGCATAGCGATTCTATTGCAATTGTTCATCTTGATGCTGCCCGATAAGTCGCTGACGCAACGCCGGATTACTTGCTTTAGCACCGCGGTGCAAAAAAGCGGTTCCGACTGCCTGCTGTTCTGCATCGACTTTGCATTGAAGGCGTATCGCCATGCCGCGCAATTTGCCGCACTGCATGCGATCCATCACAGCGGGCGCGCCATCGGCAACGATGCCGGCGATCCGGTCATCGAACACAATAATCAGAACACGCTGATCGTCGCGCCATCCACATTGCTGCCGTTTTCCTTCTTCGAACATGCGCAATCGACTACGGCGCTGCAAACTATATGGGGCGACGATCCGCGCGCGGCGGAACTGATCAAAGAAATACGGGCGCAAAGGGCTACGCAAAAATATTGCCCGTCATCGATAGAACAGCGCCGCCGCGAATTTTTGCTGCAGGCTTTGGGGGCGCTCGCCGAATCCTAGACCTCAAACCGCAGCAACGCTAAAACGCACGATGCCATCCGCATCGATCTGCCGCGTCAGCGCGCCATCCAGCCAAAGCTTATGCAAATGCGCCAGCGCCTCGCCCAGCGCGAAGGTCATCTGATGCGTATCCAGAGGCCGCTTGAACATGATCGGCACGATATCGGCCGCGCATTGCGGCGTCGCGCAGGCCTCCAGCACTTCAGCCAAACGGGCCGTGTGATGATCGGTTAATTGAACGATGCGGGTATGCAAACCGCGAAACGGTTTGCCATGCGAAGGCAGTATCAGCGTATCGGCCGGCAGGTCGGTGTACTTTTGCAGCGATTCCACGTATTGCCGCACCGGATCGGCTTCCGGCTCGATCGCCATGACCGACACATTGGTCGAAATGCGCGGCAATACCATGTCGCCGGAAATCAGAATATTCAAATCGGCGTTATACAACGCAGCATGTTCCGGCGAATGGCCGAAGCCGCTGATGACGCGCCACGCGTGCGCGCCGATGGCCACCGCATCGCCATCCTGAATCCGGTTGTAGGACGCGGGCATGGCCGGCACCATGCCGCTGTAATACCCTTGGCGGCCGGCTACTTTCTCCAGCATGTCGGCGTCGCGCATGCCGTGCCGCTGAAAATGCGGCACCGCAGCACTGCCGTCAGCCCCCGGCAAGCCTGCAGACATCAGACGCGCAAAGGCATATTCACCGGCCGTCATCCATAGCGGTGCATTCCAGCGTTGACACATCCAGTCCGCCAAGCCGACATGATCTGGATGGCAATGCGTGACTAATACGCGCACAATCGGCAAGCCGCGCAATGCCTTCTTGAAGATGCGTTCCCAGGCGGCGCGCATCTCGTTGGAGGCGATGCCGCAGTCGATCGCGGTCCAGCCGTGCACCACGCCATGCCCGTTATCGAATACATCTTCCAGCAGCCATAAATTGATGTGATTGAGCGCAAACGGCAAGGCCATCCGCAACCAAAGCACGCCC
>DATMOE010000078.1:0-4234 GCA_035568435.1 Herbaspirillum sp.
CCGTGGAAATTGTGGCGGCCTATGTCATGACGCAAGAGTCGCGCATGATGCACGACTATTTGCTGCGCGTGATCGGCGCGGTTGCGTTGGCCGTATTGTTGACGACGGTTTTCGGATTTGTGGTTTTACGGCGCGGCTTGATGCCGTTAAGTGCGATGAGCCGGCAGGCAATGGAAATTACGCCGCTTAATTTGACCGCGCGTTTGCATGTGGAGGATGCGCCGCTGGAGTTGCGCCGTCTGGCCAGTGCGTTTAATGCGATGCTGGATCGGCTGGAGGCCGGTTATGCGCATCTGTCGCAATTTTCAGCCGATCTGGCGCATGAAATCCGCACGCCGGTCAATATCCTGATGGGACAAACGCAGGTCACGCTGGCGCAGGCCAGGCGGCCCGATGAGTATGAGCAATTGCTGGAATCGAATTTGGAAGAATTGAGCCGGCTGTCGCGCATGATTGAAAATATTCTTTTCTTGGCGCATGCCGATCATGCGGCGCTGACGGTGGAGCGCGCGCCGCTGGAATTGGCCGATGAGCTGCATAAAATTGCGGACTATTTCGAAGGGATGGCCGAAGAGCGCGGTATGCGTTTCGACATCGAGGCCAGCGGCATCGGGCATGCCAATGCCATCATGTGGCGGCGGGCGGTGAATAATCTGGTGATTAATGCGGTGCGCTATGGCGTGGCCGGCAGCACTATCCGGCTTGAAGCCACTGCGGATGAGCGTGGCTCGATGGTGGTGGTCGCGAACCGCGCCGAAGCGATGCCGCAAGCCGCGTTGGATCGAATGTTCGACCGCTTTTATCGCGGCGATCAATCGCGTAGCGAATATACCGAATCCAACGGTCTCGGATTGGCGATTGTGCGGGCCATCATGGCGCTGCATGGCGGCCACGCTACGGTGGCTTGTGCGGATGGGGAGATTACGTTTAGTCTGTTTTTCCCCTCCGCGAAGCGACTAATACCGCGAAATCTAATACCGCGCCACCGATAAATCGCCGGCGGCAATGTCCGGTTTGAGGCCGGAGATCAAATCCGATAGTAGTTTGGCCGAGCCGCAGGACATGGTCCAGCCCAGCGTGCCGTGGCCGGTATTGATATACAGATTGCGCAGGCGCGTGGACCCGACGATCGGCGTGCCGTCCGGCGTCATCGGACGCAGCCCGGTCCAGAAGCTGGCGGCGCCGGTATCGCCGGCGCCGGGAAATAGATCGTTGACCACCATTTCGATGGTGCGGCGGCGGGCCGGATTCAGGAATTTGTTGAAACCGGCGAATTCGGCCATGCCGCCGGCGCGGATGCGGTGGTCGAAACGGGTGATGGCGATTTTATAGGTTTCGTCGAGGATCGCCGATTGCGGAGCCGCTTGCGCGTCGTCGATCGGGACCGTGATGGAATAGCCTTTCATCGGATAAACCGGAATGTCGACGATGCCGTTGAGCAGATCGGTGGAATATGCGCCGAGCGCCACGACGTAGCGGTCGGCAGTGAGCAGCGCACCGTTGCACTGCACGCCGGCGATTTTGTCGCCGTGGCTGACTAAGCGATGGATGCTGGCGTCGTAATGGAATTTCGCGCCCAGTTGTTGCGCCATGGCCGCCAGATGCGCGGTAAAGAGGCGGCAGTCGCCGGTTTCATCGTCCGGCAGACGCATGCAACCGGTGAGCTTATGTTTGGCTGCGGCCAGTGCGGGTTCGGCGCTGGCCAGTTGATCCGGCGTCAGCAGTTCGAACGGCACGCCGTTGTCGCGCAGTATTTCGCTGTCTTTGGCGGCATGATCGAGTTGTTGCTGGGTTCTGAAGATTTGCAGCGTGCCCAATTGGCGGCTTTCGTATTCGATGCCGGTGTCGGTACGCAGCGTGCGCAGGCATGCGCGGCTGTATTCGGCCAGCCGCACCATGCGTTCTTTGTTGACGGCGTAGCGCGATGGCGAGCAGTTGCGCAACATTTGCCATAACCAGCGCAACTGGAGCAATGTGCCGTCGGGCGCGATGGCGAGGGGCGCGTGATGTTTCTGCAACATCCATTTCACGGCTTTTAACGGGATGCCGGGTGCGGCCCAGGTCGTGGCGCAGCCAGGGGAAATTTGGCCTGAATTGGCAAAACTGGTGTCCTGCGCCGGACCCGAGGCACGATCGACGACCGTTACCTGATGGCCGGCGCGTGTTAAATAATAGGCGGTCGTTACACCGATGACGCCACTGCCGAGTACGAGGATGTGCATTTTTCGTCACCTATCGTTAAAGTATTCCGCTAATTCGGAAAACGCTATCGTAGAGCCATGCAATCGAATTCAATTACCGTATATTCGGCAGTTACAGATAAAAATACGTAAAACGGCAAGGCGATTTGCGCCTCAGCGGTGCAATGTCCGCACGGGGGACGATTGACGGCGGCGGCCTGAAGTGATTCTATGGCGCTTTGCGGCAATATTCTAAAAAATAAATGATGGGGCAATTATGAACCGCAGAAGCGTCATCCTGGCGGCGATCATCCTGGGATTGATTGGCGCGGCGCTCCCGATTGCGGCGGCGTTGATGGTGTCGTGGGAGCGCGCGGTGGCGACCGAACAGGCGCGACTATCGCAAGTGGCCGATCGCGCCATCAGCCGCGCCACACTCTCCTTCACGGAAGTCGGTAATGCCTTGCGTTCGTTCGACAAGCTCGACGTTGTGCCCTGTTCCGACACGCATATCGCATTAATGCGCAAGACCACGTTGGATACCCGCAGCGTCGATGAGATCGGTTATTACAGCGATGATGGTTTGCTGGAATGTACCTCATGGGGCATGAGCCACCGCGACATTCATCAGGTGCTGCCCGATTTCGTCACCGAGGACGGCCTGGAAATCGTCTTCAATGTTTATCCGATGGTCAGTCACGGCAAATTGATGACCGAGGTGCGTTATAAGAACCACAATGCGTTGATCGATCCGGTGCGCTTTGCCGACATCATGACCGATGACGATGTCTCGCTGGCGGTCGGTACCTCCTCCGGGCTGCTGCTGGGCACGTTGCATGCGCCCGATCTGGATCTGGTGACCAAGGTGTTGGATGAGCACAGCGTTCCGCCGAGCGACGATAAATTGATGGCGATTCGTGATCGGGCGGGCTTGATTGCGGTGGCCATTGAGCCGCGCAGCCGGATTTTGGAAAAATTGCACGAAGAGCAGATCATGATGATCCCGCTGGGCATTCTGATGGCGGCGTTGATCGTGGCAATGGTCGTATGGGTTTTGCGCCGCCGCTTGTCGCCGCGCGGCGAATTGGCGAGCGCGGTGCGGCGGCGTGAGTTCGTTGTGTATTATCAGCCGCTGATCGAATTGAAAACCGGTCTTTGCGTCGGCGCCGAGGCGCTGGTGCGCAGGCGGCGTTCAGACGGGGTCATCGCGGGGCCGGATTCGTTCATTCCACTGGCCGAGGAAAGCGGTTTGATTGTGCCGATTACGGATCAGGTGGTGGCGGCGGTAGTGAGCGATCTCGGCGCGCTGCTGCTTGAGGCGCCCGACTTGCACGTGGCCGTCAACGTCAGTGCGCGCGACGTCAAGACCGGACGTATTCTGTCGCTGATCCGCACCGCACTGGCCGGCACCGGCATTCATCCGCAACAGATCTGGCTGGAGATGACCGAGCGCGGTTTCATGGATATCACCGCGGCGCGGGAGACCTTGGTGCAGGCCAGGGGACACGGCCACGCCGTGTCGATCGACGATTTCGGCACCGGTTATTCCAGCTTGTCGCATTTGCAGGATCTGCCGCTGGATGCCCTGAAGATCGATAAATCGTTTGTCGATACGATTTGCACCGATTCGGCCACCAGTAGTGTGACGCCGCACATTATCGCGATGGCAAAGTCGCTGAACCTGAAAATCGTCGCGGAGGGCATTGAAACCCAGATGCAGGCCGATTATCTGCTGGAAAAAGAAGTGGAATATGGGCAGGGCTGGTTGTTTGAGAAGGCTTTGCCGGCGGCGTCGTTTATTGCGTTTTATAGAGGTAATGTAGCGCAATGTATCAACAGGGGTGCCGAAAAGACCTGATCCGTAATAAGTGTAAGGAATTCTCCTGGAGCGAAGGAATGCCGGGAAACTACCTTATATTCCAGTTGTGGCGCTCAAAGACAGCGCTTCAATCGAGAGGAGTACACATCATGATTGGCAAAAAAGGTTTGGCTGGGCTGCTTATAGTTGGCGTAATGGCATCATCCGTATCGATCCCTGCATTTGCGCGCGGCGG
>DATMOE010000079.1:0-4112 GCA_035568435.1 Herbaspirillum sp.
GGCCTGCGCACCAACACCCTGGTGTCGATGGGCGCTGCGCTGTTCGTGATGGTGGCGGCGTTTGAATCCGATCCGCAAGGGGCGACCCGAATCGCTTCCTATGTGGTGTCCGGCATAGGCTTTTTGGGCGCCGGCGTGATCATGCACGAAGGCGCGAGCGTGCGCGGCTTGAATACCGCGGCCACGCTATGGTGCTCGGCGGCAGTTGGCGTACTGTGCGGCTTGGGTCATCCACTCGAAGCGGCGATTGGTGCTGCAGCGATACTCGGCACCAACATCTTGCTGCGTAGCGTTTCGCATCTGATTAATCGTCAGGACTTGCAAGGCGCAAGCGAGGTTGAGCAGATTTATCGCTTGTCCATCGTCTGCCGCCAGGATGACGAAATACAAGTGCGCACCTTGATGCTGCATATGCTCAACGGCATGCCGCATCTGGTGGTGCAATCGCTGCACAGCGAAGACCTGCCGTCAGGCACCCAGCTTGAAGTGCGCGCCGACCTTATTACGTCACCAAGCAATCATTTGCAACTTGAAAAAATCGTCAGTCGCATTAGCCTGGAAAAAGGCGTCAGTGCGGCGCGCTGGGCCGTTCTAAGCGAGATGGAAGTCTAAAAGGAGAATGTCATGTACATGGAAAAACTGAAAAACTTTTTCAGAATGCATCTGCCCTTCATCAGTGCAACTACGCCGGCAAAAACCGCAGTAGAGACGCGTTTGCCATACCGGGTGGTGATACTGTGCCGTACCGGCGACGTGGCGTTGGTGGAGCAATTAGTGTGGCAGCGACTGCGCAATACCTACGTCGTCCAGTACCATAGCAGCGAACTGGTCGGTAAAGACAATCTGACCAACATCACGATAGAAATGCTGTGTTCCATCAGCGAGCGCGCTGACATCGTGCAACTGGTCACCCGGCTGGGGTTGGAAAAAAGTGTGCGCGACGTTCGTTGGGAAAGTATTCTGGATAAACCGGTTGTAGAAGAACTTGAACAGTTGTGACTGAAAGAGTATCTGAACATCGCAGATACGACGTCAAAAGGTGTGACGCAGATCAAAGGAATTAGGGTCGATAGATTCATTAAAATAACGTATCCCAGTGGATAGGATATTACGTAATTATTTTCTTATATAAAAACGGATTTAAATGTTTAAATATCGTATCCCCGTGGATAGGATGCAACAAAATTATTTTTCTTATATAAAAACAGATTTTAAATATTGACATCTCGAAACGCCAAGTTTAAAGTCCTCCTGTTTTCATTTTATGGAGTCCCTTCGTGGGCACTTGTTCCGATTGTTGTAGTTGCCGAACATACGTTTTGGCTCTGTCCCGGTAAGATTACGCAAGAACTCCTTTGCCATCATCTTGCCGCAGGCGGATGGTGGTATCCCGATGTTGACGACACCCGTCGTCAATAGTCTGTTTGCACCCCCTACATATTATTGATTGCTGATGCTTCGGCTGAATTGCCGTGGCGTTTGCATGTTCAGCGCTGATACTTCGCAGGCATAAGCGGTTGCCTGCGCGGTCGTGATGCGGCAATCGCCGCAGGCACGGGGGCAGGCTGCGCGAACATCTTGTCGACGAATGGTTCTTCATGTTTAACCACAACCGAGGATCCAATGTTTAAAAGCAATAAAAAATTCGTCATCTCGCTCCTGTTGGGGCAGGCCATTGGCATGCCAATGATTGCTAATGCGCAGGAGAAGCAAGCCACCGCAGAGCCTGAGATTGCCAATACGCAGGAAGCGCAAGCCACCACAGAGCCTGAGAAGAATATCCCCGAAGAACGCTGGAATGCCAAATTTCAGCAAACGTATATCTGGCAAGATAAACCATCGTTTAACGCCCCCTATACCGGTCCCAATAGCCTGAGCGGCGCTCAGGAAGAAGGTCGTTCATCCACCGCTACGGCATTTTTTGGCTTACGCACATGGCAAGGCGGGGAACTCTATTTCGACCCGGAAATGAGTCAATCCACTGCGATGTCCGGTTTGCACGGCTTGGGCGGACTGACCAACAGCGAACAACAAAAATCCAGTGGGCCGAATCCGATATTTTATCGGGCGCGTTTATTCCTGCGACAGACCTTCGGTTTTGGCGGCGGGCAGGATGCCGTTGAATCGGGACAGAATCAGTTGGCGGGCATGGTGGATAAGCGTCGCCTGGTTGTGACCGTCGGCAATCTGGCGATCAACGATATTTTCGATAAAAACGCGTATGCCAATGACCCACGCACCCAGTTCACCAATTGGACATTTTTAACGCAAGGCGCCTATGACTATGCCTCCGATGCGCGTGGTTATAGCTGGGGTGCAGTAGCCGAATACTACTACGATGATTGGGCATTTCGCATCGGACGTTTCATGGTGCCAATTCAATCGAACGGCTTGTCGCTGGATACCCGCATAGGAAAATACCACGGAGACCAGTTCGAAATCGAGCACGCACACACAATCGGTGATCAACCCGGCAAGCTCAAATTTCTGGTATTTCGCAACAAGGAGAACATGGGAAGTTACGCGGATGCGATTGCGTACGCACAAGCCAACGGCGGTACGCCTGACGTAGCCAACGTTCGTAAAGACAATGTCAAACTCGGTTATGGCATCAACCTGGAACAAGCCCTCCGATCCGATGTCGGCTTGTTTGCTCGCGCCAGTTGGAACGATGGCAGCACAGAAACCTACTCATTCACCGAAATAGAAAATTCGATTTCAACCGGCCTAGCGGTCCAGGGCGATAGCTGGGGAAGAGCAGATGACACGTTCGGCCTGGCCGTTGCGCAAAACGGCCTGAATAAAGATCATCGTGAATACCTGGCCTTGGGCGGTTTGGGCGCCTTTATCGGCGATGGCCAACTCATCAACTACCGGCCCGAGAGGATCGTTGAAGCGTACTACAACATGAGCCTCTACAAGAAGGAAGACAAGTCCGTCGCATTGATGGCCGGAATGCAGCATATAGACAACCCTGCTTATAACGCCGACCGTGGTCCGGTGAATGTCTTTACGGTACGGATCCATACTGAATTCTGAGGAAAAAATCATGTCTAGCAATCAAACTTTAAAAAGCATCCCCGCCGATCGTGGCGCTGTCCTGGATGAGGCGCATGTTGGTGATATCCATGGCGCTTTCGGATCGATCGGCGTCAACGATGTCGCACCGCGCCTCACCCTGTGGAGCAAGGTTAAGACCTTGCTGGCGATCCTCGGCCCCGGCCTGATCGTGATGGTCGGCGATAACGATGCCGGTGCATTCGGTACTTATACCCAGGCCGGCCAGAACTACGGCACAACGCTGCTGTGGACCTTGCTGCTGCTGGTACCCGTACTTTTTATTAATCAGGAGATGGTGTTGCGCTTGGGCACCGTCACCGGCGTGGGCCACGCGCGCTTGATTTTCGAGCGGTTCGGAAAATTCTGGGGCGCCTTCAGTGTGATCGACTTGTTCATTCTGAACGCACTGACCATCGTCACCGAATTCATCGGGATCAGTCTTGGACTGGAGTATCTCGGGGTCTCGAAACTGTGGGGCATCGCGGCGGCGGCGGTTGTCATCATGATCGCCGCCACGACAGGCAACTTCCGGCGCTTTGAACGGTTTGCCATGGTGTTGATATTAGGCAGCCTGTTGGTGGTGCCGATTATCTTCATGATTCATCCGCCCATCGGACAGATCACCCACGATTTATTGACGCCTGCCATGCCGCCTAATAGCAAACTAGGCGAAATAATGCTGCTGATTATCGCCATCGTCGGCACGACGATTGCTCCCTGGCAGTTGTTTTTCCAGCAAAGCTACGTGATCGACAAGCGTATTACGCCGCGCTTCATGAGCTACGAGCGCATTGATTTGTGGATTGGCATCGTGATCGTCATCGTCGGCGCAATCGCGATGATGGCTTTCACGGCACATCTTTTTGCCGGCAAACCCGAGTTCGGCAACTTCGCGGATGCAGGCGCAGTCTCTACCGGCATGGAAAAATATTATGGGCGTTTGCCGGGCGTCATGTTTGCAGTGGCTTTAATCGACGCCAGCATTATCGGCGCTGCCGCCGTCTCGCTGGCGACCGCCTATGCTATGGGAGATGTGTTGTCGCTCAAACACT
>DATMOE010000080.1:0-4725 GCA_035568435.1 Herbaspirillum sp.
TGAGCTCGAACCGGTCTCCATGATCGATGGGGCGGCGGCCGGTTGAGTCGGGTCTGCGCTGGCTTTTCGATTCTTTAAGTTTTACCTGTTGAGGTGATCCTTCGATACGCTTCGCTACTCAGGACGAACGGGTTTTTTGTGGAAATTTTAAAGAAAACCCGTTCGTCCTGAGTAGTCGCAAAGCGACGTATCGAAGGATCACCTCAACAGGTAAAACTTAAAGAATCGAAAAGCCAGCGCAGACCCGACTCAACCGGCCGCCGCCCCATCGATCATGGAGACCGGTTCGAGCTCATCGAACCGGTACCATTTATAAATACTCCAAGACACGATCCAGCTCACGATAAACAGGCCGACGATCAGATAACCGATCATGCCGAAATGTTCGCCAAGACGCGCCATCACGCTCCAGAATGCGCCGGACAAATGCAGTTTATCGCCGATCAATCCCAGCACTTCAATGCCGCCGATAAACACCGCGACCAGCACCGAAACAAGCGTGATCGTCATGTTGTAATACAGCTTGCGGATCGGCTTGACGAACGCCCAGCCGTAAGCGCCCAGCATCAGGATGCCGTCGCTGGTGTCGACCAAGGCCATCCCGGCCGTAAATAATGCAGGGAAAATCAGGATCGACCAGATCGATAAACCGCGCGCGACTTCAGATGCCGAAATCCCCAGCAACGCAATTTCAGTGGCGGTATCGAAGCCCAGGCCAAACAATAATCCCAGCGGATACATATGCCAGCTACGCGTAATGATGCGGAACATCGGACGGAAAATACGCGCCAGGAAACCGCGATCGGCCAGCAGCATATTGAAGTCTTCTTCGACATAAGGCGCGCCGCGGCAAACCCGGCGGAAGGTCTGGTAGACCGAACGCAAAACGATCAAATTGATGGCCGCAATGATCAGCAGAAAAAAGGCCGAAACCAAGGTGCCGATCAGCCCGCCGATTTCCCGCACCGAATCGATCTGGGTCTTGAACGCCAGCGCCGTGGCGGCAATCGCCACGCAGGCCAAAATCACCACCGTTGAATGTCCCAGCGAAAACATGAAACCGACGGCGACCGGCTGCTTGCCTTCCTGCATCAACTTGCGCGTGACGTTATCGATCGCCGCAATATGATCGGCGTCAACCGCATGTCGCAAGCCGAAGCTATACGCCAGGAACGCGGTTCCCATGAGCAAGGGGTAATCGCGGAAGGTAAAAAACGCCCACAACCACGCACCGGCATTCATGAGCAACAGCAATGCATACATGCCGATGACTTTGCCTTTTACATCGGCTGGCGCATCGTTGAATAAAACCTGAATCGCACGGCGCATTGCGCCTCCTCTAAAGTTGTTGCCTATAAGCGCCCAAGGATGCGAAACAATACCACACCCAACCTACTAAAAGGAACGTTGTTCTATATAACAGAACACAACGTCTTTTGCTTCATTTTGCTTACACCAGATCGATGCTTTGTTAACTATCGCTAATAAATTGTCAATCTCCAGTTAACCCTCTCACAGGCAAAGTGTCATCGCTGCTCCCACCCTTGGGAACAGCATCACTTCCTTCCCTATTGGAGAGCATCATGAATAAGAAATCGCTTACACAAACGCTGCTTGGATTAACCTTATCGCTATCGGTCTTGTCTGCAATGGCCGAAGCGCCCAACAACCTGCTCGGCCAGCCCGCATCTGCAACAGAAGCCATCCGCACCATCACGATCACCCCTGACACCAAATATGTGAATGTGATAACTGGTCAAACAGTTCGCTTTGACACTGGCGGCAAGACATTCGCCTGGAATTTCAGCGGCCCGTCCATCGAGTTCGATTTGAACCGCGTCGCGCCGCCAAACACGCTTGATCACATGGTCAAGGCCTATGTTGCAGACAATCCGCGCACAGCGAAATATTAATTTTCATTAATAAATCGTCAATCTGCTGTTAACCCTTGCGCGTGCAAAGTAGCACTACTGTCCGCGACATTGGACGCAGCATTCACTTATTTAGATAACTTATTTATTGGACAACATCATGAAAACGAAATCACTTATACGCACGTTACTTGCATTAACGCTCTCAATCTCGGCAGTGTCTGCAATGGCCGCACCGGCGCTTAGCCTGCTCGGCCAAGCCACACCGACAACAGCAGCCACCCGTACCATCACGATTACACCCGACACCAAATATGTAAATGTAGTGGGTGGCCAAACGGTGCAATTTAACGCCGGCGGCAAAACATTCGCATGGAGTTTCAACGGTCCTATCTATTCATTCAATTTAAACCGCGTCGCGCCGGCGGGCATGCTTGACCATAAAGTCACAGCCTATGTCGCAGCCAATCCGCTCTACGTGGGACGCTAATGGTAGCAAGACGGTTATCTCAAGCTGTGCCGCCCATTGCGGCACAGCCGACCGTGTCCACAATTCAGTTCCTGTTCAAGCATCACGCGCTACCCAACTAGCGTTACTCCTCCCAAATTCCACAGTTCCGACAACTCGCGCTAGTAAAGGGCATTGGCATCATGTATCTACGTAAAACATCTCTGAGCGGCACCAGCCTGGCTTGCACATTGCTCGCCTTCGCACTCGCCGGCTGCGGCCCTGCCAAATCGGGCCCGCAACAAGCGAAAATACCGGAAGTCAACGTCATCACAGTCCAACGCACCAGCGTGCCGGTCTCTGTGGATCTGCCGGGCCGCACCTCCGCTTATCTGGTTGCACAAGTACGCGCCCGCGTCGACGGCGTGGTGCAAAAGCGCATCTATCAGGAAGGCGCCGACGTCAAAGCCAACCAGCCGCTGTACCAGATCGATCCGGCGCCGTATCGCGCGATGCTGGCAAGCGCGCAGGCGACGCAGCAAAAAGCCGAAGCCAATCTGACGGCAATGACTTTACAGGCGCAACGCTACAAGGTACTGATCGGCGGCAACGCCATCAGCAAGCAGACTTACGATAACGCCGTGTCGGCGCAGGACCAGGCAGCCGCCGATGTCGCCGCCGCCAAGGCCGCCGTCCAGACCGCCACCATCAACCTGGCCTATACCAGCGTGGTGTCGCCGATTACCGGCCGCAGCGCCATTTCGCAGGTCACGCAGGGTGCGTATGTGCAGGCCAGCGCCGCCACGCTGATGACCACCGTGCAGCAAATCGATCCGATCTATGTCGACCTCACGCAATCGAGTGTGGCCGGACTGCAGTTGCGCCGCGATGTGGCCAGCGGTCAGTTAAAACTCGGCAGCTCGGCGCAGCCCAAAGTCACGCTCACGCTGGAAGACGGTACGCCCTACCCGCTGGCCGGCACGCTTCAGTTCAGCGGTATTACGGTCGATCCCACCACCGGTTCGGTTACCGTCCGGGCGATCTTCCCGAATCCGAAATACGTTCTGCTGCCCGGCATGTTCGTGCGCGCCAGCATCGCGCAAGGCGTCAACGACAACGCGATTCTGGTGCCGATCAGCGCAGTCGGCCATAACCCCCAAGGCGAGGCAACCACCCTGGTTGTCGGTCCCGATAACAAGGTTGTACAGCGCACGATTCAAGCCCAGACAATCTCCGGCAAAAATTGGATTGTCAGCGGCGGCCTGAACCCAGGCGACCGGGTCATCGTGACCGGTCTTCAGCAAGTGCAACCCGGCATGCAGGTGCAGGCAACCGAAACTGCCGGCCCGACTGCGCCCGTTGCAGCCGCGCCAGCCACACCTGCACCTGCGCTTGCGCAAGCGACCGCAGCATCGACCAGCAAATAAAGGACGGCGTTCATGGCAAAATTTTTTATCGATCGACCGATCTTTGCGATTGTTCTGGCCGTCCTCATCATGCTGGCCGGAGCGATCTCCATCTTCGGCCTGCCGATCGAGCAATTCCCACCGGTTGCACCGCCGACGGTGCAGATTACGACAATGTATCCAGGCGCTTCGGCGGTCACCGTCCAAAACACCGTGGTGCAAGTGATCGAACAGCAAATGAGCGGACTCGACCATCTGCTTTACATGTCTTCGACCACTGACGACACCGGTACGTCCACTACCACGATGACCTTCGCGACCGGAACCAATCCGGACATCGCGCAGGTGCAGGTGCAAAACAAACTCCAGTTGGCGGTACCCCTATTGCCGGCCCAGGTGCAGCAAAGCGGCGTTCAAGTCACCAAATCGACCAACTCGTTCCTGATGGTGATCGGCTTTGAGTCGACCGACAACAGCATGAACAAATTCGACATCGCCAACTATATCGTCTCGAATGTCCAGGGTCCGATCAGCCGCCTCAACGGCGTCGGCAACATGAACGTTTTCGGCACGCAGTACGCGATGCGCATCTGGCTCAATTCGGACAAGCTCAACAGCTACGCGCTGACGCCGATCGATATTACGACGGCATTGCAAAACCAGAACGTGCAAATTTCCGGCGGCCAACTGGGTGCTGCGCCGACCATTCCGACCCAGCAACTGAATGCAACGATTACCGAATCGACGCTGCTGCGCACGCCGGAGGATTTCGGCAACGTCCTGCTCAAGGTGCTCCCGGACGGTGCGCAAATACGCTTGCGCGACGTGTCCCGCATCGCGCTGGGACCGGAAAATTATAATGTCGACAATAAATACAATGGTGTTCCCGCCGCCGGCATGGGTATCCAACTGGCGCCGGGCGGCAACGCGCTGCAAACCGCCAATGCGATACGGGCGCGGATCAAAGAGTTGGAACCGTACTACCCGCACGGCCTGAAGA
>DATMOE010000081.1:0-9190 GCA_035568435.1 Herbaspirillum sp.
TCGTGTGCGATGCCGCCGGTGAGCCGGCCGATGGCTTCCATTTTTTGTCCCTGTATCGAGGCCGCCTGGGTACGCTCGCGCTCGCTGATTTCATGCATTAGGCGATCGTTGAGTTGCGCCAGCTCGCAGGTGCGTTCTTCGATGCGCCGTTCCAGCGTCGCATTCAGATCGTGCAAGGCGCGTTGGCTATCGCTTAATTGGCGCGCCGATTCCATGCGGTCGGTGACGTCCAGCGAAACGCCGGCAACGCGTTGCGGCAGGTTATCTTCGGTAAAACTGGTTTCGCCGCGAATTTGCACCCAATGCATACTTTGATCGGGCCACATGACGCGTAATTCGATCACGAAGCCGTCCCGGGTTCCCAATGCGGTTCGCAGCGCTGCTTGATACGCCGGCAGATCGTCTCGGTGAATGCAGGTCAGCAAGGCTTGATAAGTGAAGGGGCGATTGAGCGGCTGGCCGAAGTTTTCCTTGCAGATATCGGAGGTGCTTAATACGCGTGTGGAGACGTCGATCTCCCAGGCGCCGAGGCGGCCGGCTTTTAAGGCGAAGCCCAAACGTTCTTCGGCCTGCAGACGCTGTTGCAGTGCCGCCCGTGCTTCGTATTGGCGGCGCCGCGCGCGCAACGCGGAGGTGGTCGCGCGCTTGAGTGTTTCGGAATTTAAGGGGCGCTCCAGCAGCACCACATTGCTGAGACTTTCGAGCGCGCCCAGCGCCAGCGATTTGCGCGGCATGGAACGTGGTTGCGTCAGCAGAATAAAGGGGAAATCGGACCACGCCGGTTGTGCCGCCAGCCAGTCGATCAGCGGCGCCAGATTCTGGCTTTCCAGCGCTTCATCGGTAATCAGCGCCGCACCGGCACCGGCCACGAGTTCATTGGTCAGTATCCCGATGTCGGCACAGATGAAGCTGTCGATATGGTTCAGCCGCAATACATGGCTGATGGTCTCGGCATCGCGTCCTTGGGGCGCGAGTACCAGAGTCCGTTGCTCGTTGGGATGCTGTCTGATCATGCGGGGGCTTCGGGCTGCAACATGGGGGCCGCGCCGCGATAAGTCGGCAGGCCGCTTAAAATCCCCTCGAAATCGCAAATGGCTTCGCCTACCTGCAGCCCCTGGCTCTCGCTCAGACATAATTCGCGGATGTTATGTTCATGATTGCCGGTGCGGCTTTTGATCACCGTAATGGCGCTCAGGATCATGCCTTGGGTTTCAAAGAAGCGGAAGGCCAAAATGCCGTCGCTTAAATAACTCAGGTCGAGATCGCTGCGGATATCGCCGAGCAAGCCGTGTTGAGCGAGCAGCAATAGCGTGGTCGCGCCATGTTGTCCGAGGTACGACAGTAGCTCATGCATTTGCAGCAGCAGGAAGCGTTCGCCGGGCATTGCGTGCAAATAGGCGTTCAGGCTGTCGAGCACCAGGAAACGCGCGCCTCTTTCTTGCACCGCCTGCCGTACATGCCAGGCAAATTCGCCGGCCGACAATTCTGCCGGATCGATGTGATGTATCTCCAATTGCGCGTTGTCGATGTAGGGCTGCAAATGCATGCCGAGTTTGGCGCTGCGTCCCAGCAAGGTTGAGATGCCTTCATCGAACAGGTAATAGACGACATGTTCGCCGCGTTCCAGAGCGCTCAACGCGCAGCGTATTGCGGTGGTGGTTTTGCCCACACCGGACGGGCCTGTGTGCAGGGTACTGGTGCCGGGCGTCAGGCCGCCGCCGAGCATGGCGTCCAGTCCGGCCGAGCCGGTGCTTTGCGGCGCGCAATTGAATGGCGCACCATGGCCAACGGCAACCAGACGCGGAAAAACGCGAATGCCGCCGGTTTCGATATTGAAGTCGTGAAAGCCGCCGTCCAATTTGGCGCCACGCATTTTACTGATGCGCAGACGGCGCCGTTCGCGACCGAATTCCTGTGCGCTCTGTTCCAGGCTGATCACGCCGTGCACCAGGCTATGTAATTGCAGATCGCCGGCTTCGGCGCTTTTATCGTCGAGCAGCAATACGGTGCAATTGCGACGCGAGAAAAATTGTTTCAGCGCCAGGATTTGACGCCGGTAATGCAGAGGATTTTGCGCCAGCAGCCGCATTTCCGACAGGCTATCGAAGACCACCCGCGACGGTCGCAATTGCTCGACCTGCCGCATCACGTTTTTGGTGGTTTGGCCCAGTTCCATTTCGGCTGGATACAACACCGATTGACCGGCGTCCAGATCGAGCCCGTCTTCATTGACCAGATCAAACAAAGAAATGCCGTCCAGATTCCAGCCATGCGATTGCGCCACAGCGCGCAGTTCATGGGTGGTTTCGGATAGCGTAATGTACAGACCGGTCTCATGCTGCTTCACGCCTGCCAGCAGAAACTGGATCGCAAGCGTGGTTTTGCCGGAACCGGGGTTGCCTTCGACGAGATAAACACGCTCCGGTGTGAGGCCGCCTAATAAAATACTGTCGAGACCATCAATACCGGTACTGAGCTGTTGCTGTTTGGGAGAGTGATTTTCCATGGAAATGAATTGGTCCGTTTTCATAGAAACCTTTCATAACCGCCAAAACAAAGATCGCAGCGTATGACTCGCTCGGCTTTTTCGGTCAAGGGGCTATCTATAGAACATCAGAACATTAGAACCTTATGCACACCGCTTCATTATCGAATATTGCATTTTGGGAAGCAGTCTCCAAACTGCTGATTTTCTTGTAGGAAAAGCGGCGGTGGACGCGTTTTCCTGCACTTTTTCCTGTTCTTTAATGAGTATGCCGGTGATGAATATCCGGGTAGTGCCGATGACGATGATGCAGCGCCGTATGTTGGTGCATGTGCGTATGTTCTTTGTCATCCTCCCAGGCAAAATCATGTGTATGCCGATGATGCAGGTCGTGCGTATGCGGATGCGTGTGTTCCATTGCTTCATGATGGTGCTCGTGCCCGTGTTTTTCGGTCAGATGCAGCCAGATGCCGAGCGCCATCAAACTCAGCGCGATCCAGAAATGCAGGCCGGGCGATTCGCCCGGCAGCCATAGCGATACGATGGCGCCGACGAACGGCGCCGCCGAAAAATAAGCACCGGTGCGCGCTGTACCCAAATGCCGCAGGGCCAGTACAAACATCACCAGGCTCAGTCCGTAGCCGCAAAAGCCGATGGCGCCGGCGATTGCCGCGGTCGATAGGTCGGGCAGCGGCAATCCCATCAGCCGCGCAGCAGCCAGATTCACCGCACCTGCGGCCAGACCTTTGATGCAGGCAATTTGCACGGCATCGCCGGCGGCGATTTTGCGCGTCAGATTATTGTCGATGCCCCAACACAGGCAGGCGCCGATAATGGCGGCGACACCCCACGACGTGCCGACTGAAACCTGTTGATCCCACGATAGTAAAACGCCGGCGGCCACGATTAATGTCATGCCGATAAAGATGCGCCGGTCGAAATGTTCTTTAAAGGCAAACCATGCGAGTAGCGCAGTCAGCACGCCTTCCATGTTCAAGAGCAAGGATGCGGTGGACGCGGCTGTTGTGTTCAGGCCAATCATCAACAGCACCGGTCCGGCCACGCCGCCGGCGGTGATCGCGCCGAGCAGCCAGGGTAGATCGGGCGTGGTGAGGCCGCCGCCGCCATCCCGTTGTTGCACGCGATTTTTTAATTGACGAAGGCCATACCAAAGCAGCAACCCGAGACCGCTGCCGAAATACAGCACGCCTGCCAGCGTGACCGGCGCGATGTGCGTCAGTAAGAGTTTGGCGAACGGGGTGCTGGCGCCGAAGAGTACGGCGGCCGATAGCGCATAGATGATGCCGATGTGCATGGAGATCGTCCTGTTCCGGTTCTGGCGTTGTCTAAGCGTAAATTTACACCGCCAATAAAAAAATGCCCATCATTGCTGATGGGCATTTGGACATCTTGACTTCAGGTCAGGATGTTGCTCAGGCGAAGTTCTTCGCTGCGAAATCCCAGTTCACGATGCCCCAGAAATTTTCAACGTATTTTGCGCGGGCATTACGGTAATCGATGTAATAAGCGTGTTCCCACACGTCCATCGTCAGCAGCGCTTTGTCGGCTGTTGTCAGGGGTGTGGCTGCGTTGGAGGTGTTGACGATGTCAACCGAGCCGTCGGCCTTTTTTACCAGCCAGGTCCAGCCGGAACCGAAGTTGCCGAGACCGGATTTAGTGAATTCTTCCTTGAACTTGTCGAAGGAACCCCATTTAGCATCGATCGCTGCAGCCAGCGCGCCGCTTGGCTTACCGCTGCTTTTTGGTGTCAGGCCGTTCCAGTAGAAGGTGTGATTCCAGATTTGCGCCGCGTTGTTAAAGACGCCGCCGGACGATTTTTTGACGGTCTCTTCCAGTGTGGCGTTTTCGAATTCGGTACCCTTGATCAGGTTGTTCAGATTCGTCACATAGGTCTGGTGATGCTTGCCATAGTGAAATTCCAGTGTTTCTTTGGAAATGGTCGGAGCTAATGCGTCGAGCTCATAAGGCAGTGCCGGAAGGGTATGCGCCATGATGTTTCCTTTCAGTCTGTTGATGAAATAGTACTTTTTATGCAGCGGGTGATTCTAAAGCGGATAAGGATTTTTTGCACCTTTGAGACAAAAACATGGAAATTCCTGATGAACCTGCTTATTCACCCAATACCGCTTGCACCGTTGCAATCCCGATCTGGGCGCTGCCGGCGGCAAGTCTGAGTGTGACGTCGGTACGCGGTTTCAGTTCAGCCGGATCGCGCAGTATCTTGCCCTTGTGATCGGTAACGATCGCGTAGCCGCGTTCCAGGGTGCGCTGCGGATTGAGCAATTCGAGTTGCGCGGCCAGTGCGTTGAGGCTTTGGCGTTCACGGGTGGTGTGGCGCTCCAGATGGATTGCGATCCGGCGCGCATGCTGATCCAGCAGGCTGCGGGCGTGGCGGGTGTCCGGCAGGCGGGCGTGCAGGCGGCTATGCAGTTGATGCAAGGCGAAGGTCATTTTGGTCAGCGGGATGCGGGTGGCGTGGCCGAGCCGGGCTTGCATGGCGTGCAGTTTCAGGCGTTGGTGCGTAATCGTCGCGGCAGGGCTGGGCAGGCGGCGGGCCAGCCAGTCCAGCGTTTGCGCCGCTTCGGTCAGCTTGCGGTTGAGCGCAGTGCGTAATGCACCGCCGCTGCCTTCCAGCGCAGCGAGCCAATCGCCGCGTGCCACGGCAGCCATTTCGGCGGCGGCGGTCGGTGTCGGCGCGCGCAGATCGGCGGCAAAATCGGCGATCGTGAAGTCGGTTTCATGGCCGACGCCGCTGATCACCGGCATCGGGCTGGCGGCGATGGTGCGGGCTACGGTTTCATCGTTGAACGACCACAGATCTTCGATACTGCCGCCGCCGCGGCATACCAGCAGAATGTCGCATTCGGCGCGCGCCGCCGCGGTGGCGATCGCTTGTGCGATCTTGAGCGCAGCGCCTTCGCCTTGCACCGGTGTGGGATAAATAATCACGCGAATGTGCGGTGCGCGCCGTTGCAGCGTGGTCAGTACATCGCGCAAGGCCGCCGCCTGCAGGCTGGTGACGATGCCGATGCAGCGCGCAAACGCCGGGATCGCCCGCTTGCGCTCCGGCGCGAACAGGCCTTCGGCTTCCAGCTTGGCTTTCAATTGCAGAAAGGCTTCGTACAGATTGCCGACGCCGGCACGCCGGATCGCTTCGACATTGAGTTGATAATCGCCCCGCGGCGCATACAGTGTGACCAGGGTGCGGACTTCGACCTTGTCTCCTTCGCGGGGCATGAAGCCGGCCAATTGCGCCCGGCCTTTGAACATCACTGCCCGTACTTGCGCGGCGCTGTCCTTGAGGGTGAAATACCAGTGGCCGGATGCGGCACGCGTGAAATTGGAGATTTCGCCGCCAACCCAGATCAGCGGGAAGCTGCGTTCCAGCAACCGCGCCACCGCCTGGTTGAGCGCTGAAACGGCCAGCACGGGTGCTGCCGTGTTACCGCCCGGCTGCTCTGTTTGATTCAGCATGGCTGGCCTTTGCGCCCCTTGGCGTGCCTGACTATCGTTTTCTTCATCGCCTGCATGTTTTCTGCTCAATCTTATAAAACCATCTTGTAATCAAAGACTTAAATAACGGGTCCCGGATTTGTTCACAAAGTTATGCACAGTTTGTGTGCGTAACTTTAGCAATCTTCAAAGCCTGGGCAGCGGTTCATCTTGCCCGCTACGGCGCAACACGTTACATTCGCTGCTTATTTTGTCGCACCCTATTATTTTCTATCGCCCGGGAGTCTCTTTTGTTCGCCATTATTCAAGCGGCCGGTTGGCCCATCTGGCCTTTGCTGATTGCCTCGATTGTCGGCCTGGCCCTGATCATCGAGCGCTCATTGTACCTGCGCCGCACGCGTATTTTGCCGCCGCAATTGTTGCGTGAGGTCATCAAGGTTTATCAGAGCGGCAGGGTCAAACCGGATGTGATCGAGAAGCTGGAACAAAATTCGCCGCTCGGTTATGTGCTGGCGGCAGGCCTGCGCAATGTGAACGCGCCGCGCGAGGTGATGAAAGAGGCGATCGAAGAGGCCGGCAGCGCTACCGCGCATAGTCTGGATCGGTTTTTGACCAGCCTCGGCACGATTGCATCGCTGGCGCCGCTGATGGGGCTGTTCGGCACGGTGGTCGGCATGATCGAGATTTTCGCCTCGCAAAATGCGGCCGGGACGAATCCGGCGCAGTTGGCCAGCGGTATTTCGATTGCGCTGTACAACACCGGCTTCGGTCTGGCCATCGCCATGCCGGCGCTGGTGTTTTATCGCCACTTCCGGGCATTGGTGGATAGTTTTGTGGTCGATATGGAACAGCAGGCGATCAAGTTTGTCGACCTCGTGCACGGCGCGCGCAAGTAGCAGCTCAGCCTCAGCCTCAAAATCGGATACCGCCATGAATTTTCGCAAGGGCAGAGCGCCCGCCGAACCTGAAATCAATTTGATTCCATTCATCGATGTGTTATTGGTGATTGTGATCTTTTTGATGGTCACGACCACTTACAGTAAATTCACCGCTCTGCAGATCACGCTGCCGGTTGCCGATGCGGAAAAAGCGTTGCAGCAACCGCAGGAAATCAATGTCGCGGTCGATGCGCGGGGAAATTACGCGATCGATAATGTCAGAATCGCCGCGCGCGATGCGGCCGGGCTGGCCGAAGCGTTGACGCGGAGCATCAAATCATCCCCGAATGCATCGGGTGGTGCGGCCGCATCTACCGCTGCCGATCCTGTCGTCATCATTAATGCCGATGCAATGGCCACGCATCAGACTGTGATCAATGTGCTGGAAGCGGCGCGCCAGGCGGGTTTGGCCAAAATCACCTTTGCCGCACAGACCGCGGCTAAATAAGTTTCCCATTTCATTTTCACCGGACCCTTCCGTGCAAGATATTTCGTTTGAATCCCGCCTGATGCAGGCGTGGCTGCAGCGCGGTTGGCTGGCGCGGCTGCTGTGGCCGCTGTCGATGTTGTTTGCGTTTGCCGCGCTGGTGCGGCGCGCAATGTACGCATTGGGTTTGCGGCGCGCGACCCGGCTGCCGGTGCCGGTGGTGGTGGTGGGTAATATTTTTGTCGGCGGCACCGGCAAGACGCCACTGACGATCTGGCTGGTCGAAGCCTTGCGTGCGGCCGGCTTCGAGCCGGGGGTGATTTCGCGCGGCCACGGCGCCGCGGCGGCCCAAGTGCCGCGGGCGGTCATCCTGGGCGGCGATCCCAGGCTATACGGCGATGAGCCTTTGCTGATTGCCGAGCAGGCGCGTTGCCCGGTGATGGTCGGCCGCCGCCGCGTGGCAGCGGCCAAGGCATTGCTGCAAGTGCATCCAGAAGTGAATGTGATTATTTCCGATGACGGTTTGCAGCATTATGCGTTGGCGCGCGATATTGAAATTGTCTTGTCCGACAGCCGCGGCGTTGGTAACGGCTGGCTGTTGCCGGCTGGGCCATTGCGCGAATCGCGGCATCGGCGGCGCGACTTTACGGTGGTCAATCTTGGCGAGGGCAGCGTATTGCCGGCCGGCGCCATCGGGATGACGGTAGCCGGCAGCGATGCCTGGCAATTGTGCCGCGCGGGGCATCAGCGCCGCGCGTTAGCGGATTTTATGCAACCCACGGAGCAAGACCGGGAGTGGGGGAGCAGGCGGATCGTGGCCGCGGCAGGGATCGGCAATCCTGCCCGTTTCTTTCTCACGTTGCGCAATGCCGGACTGCAGATCATCGAGATGCCCTTGCCCGATCATTACAATTTTTCCGCCAATCCATTCGCAGGATTGGACGCAGACGTGATCCTGATTACCGGGAAGGATGCAGTAAAATGCCGAGCTATAGAGTCGATCAGAAACGACCCGCGCATCTGGGTCGTACCGGTGACGGCGCATATCGATGGCCCGCTTGCCGAACATATTGTGGAGAAATTACATGAACGCCCGACTGCTTGATATTCTGGTTTGCCCCATTTGCAAGAGTCCCCTCGAATACGATAAAAAGGCGCAGGAATTGATTTGCCATGCCGATAAGCTGGCGTATCCGATTCGCGACGGCATTCCGATCATGTGGGCCGACGAGGCACGCGATCTGACCATGCCGATATTGCTGGCCGATGCTGATGCCGGCACGCCTCCGGTGCTGCCTGCCGCTTGATCCCGCCGCCGTTGGCTGCGCTGTTGACTGTTTTCATTCTTAATAATTTATGTCATTTATCATCATCATTCCTGCGCGTCTGGCGTCGACCCGTTTGCCGAATAAGCCCTTGGTCGATTTAGGCGGCAAGCCGATGATTGTACGTGTGGCCGAGCGTGCCGCGCTGTCCGGCGCGCAGCGGGTGATCGTGGCCACCGATCATGCCGATATCCTGGCGGCTTGTGTGCGGCACGGTATCGATGCGCGCATGACGCGTGCCGATCATCCTTCGGGCAGCGATCGCATCGCAGAAGTCGCGGCGGCGCTGCAACTGTCCGACGATGCGGTCGTGGTCAATGTGCAAGGCGATGAGCCGCTGATCGATCCGGCGCTGGTGGCGGCGACTGCAGCGCTCGTCGATGCCGACACGCCCATGGCAACCGCTGCGCATCCGATTGAAACCATGGCCGATATGCGCAATCCGAATATCGTCAAGGTGGTGCTCGATAAGGATGGCCGCGCGATGTATTTCTCGCGTGCGCCGATTCCGTGGCATCGGGATCGTTTCAGCAATGCAATG
>DATMOE010000082.1:0-6967 GCA_035568435.1 Herbaspirillum sp.
CAAAGCGGGTAGCGGGCGACGAATTGGCGGAACTGGTTGCGGGTGCGAGCGTGGTGCTAGACTGCAGCGACAATTTTGCGACGCGCCATGCCATCAATCGCGCCTGTGTCGCCCACAAGGTGCCGCTGGTATCCGGCGCGGCCATCCGGTTCGACGGCCAAGTCAGCGTTTTCGACCCGCGCGATGCGGCCTCGCCGTGCTATGCCTGCCTGTTTTCCCCGGAATTGGCGTTTGAGGAAACACTTTGTTCGGAAATGGGCGTATTTGCCCCCCTGGTCGGTATTATCGGCAGCACCCAAGCGGCCGAGGCATTGAAATTGGTTGCTCATATCGGCGTTTCGCTGGCTGGGCATCTGCTGATGCTGGATGCACGCGATATGAGCTGGAACCGCATTCAGGTGCCGCGCAACGCCGCCTGCCCTGTATGCGGTGGCAGCCATAGCGCTTGAACCCGGGTTTGTAGTGCCTTGACGCGACAATTGATATACTAAGCAGAATGTATTGACCTGCCACATTTCAAGCGACGTGGATTAAGCTTGCGTTTTACAACCCAAGGCGCAGAGTCAAAATTGACGGTCAATACATAACAGGGTGTGTTGCCGGTTTTGCACATTAAACCCCCAATGTCTGGTATAAACTGTGTCAGTTTTGCTGAATGGAAGATTAGTCAGGCATTGTGAGGGGGCAATCATGGCTGCAAATGTAAAAAAATCCGCCAGTGCAGCGGTGCAGGCCGGCAAGACAGTATCGAAAAAAAACATCGCTTCGCCAGTGGCGAAGCCGGCACGAAAGGCACCAGCCGGTGTTGTAAAATCGTTGCCCGTGGCATCAGTTAAAACCGGCGCCCTTAAGAAAGCCGGTCAGGCAAACGAGGGGCAATCCGGGCCGAAGGCGAATGCCAAGGCCAAGGATTCCAAAGCGACCAAATCCAGTCCGCTTGCTCAGCAGGCGACTGCCGGTTCGGATAAATTTAGAAAACCTGTGGCATCGAAAGTAAGCGAAGTGGCAACTAAAAATTCTCCCAATACCGCTGAGGCGAAAGCCGGCGACGATTTGTTGACCGAAGCACAGATTTTGAAGATGGGCGAGAAGGACTATATGAACGAAGCGCAACTCGCTTTTTTCAAGGCTCGCCTGCAGCAACTCGAAAGAGAGCTGGTCAGGAACGCTGGTGAAACTACCGAACATCTGCGGGAAACCGTGCTTGTCCCTGATCCTGCCGATCGTGCAACCATCGAAGAAGAGCATGCGCTGGAATTGCGTACCCGCGATCGCGAGCGCAAGCTGCTGAAGAAAGTACAGCAGTCGATCGCCAGTATCGATACCGGCGAATACGGCTGGTGCGAAGAAACCGGTGAGCCGATCGGCGTGCCGCGTTTGCTGGCCCGGCCTACTGCAACGCTATCGTTGGAAGCGCAGCAACGTCGCGAGTTGAAGCAAAAGCTGTACGGCGACTGATCCCGCGTCGGAGCGTAAAGCAATGGTGCGCCGGATGCACCATTGTTTTCCGTTCTGCTGCTTATTTGCTTATTTCTGCTGCTTAATAAATCGGCAGCCTGATCGTATTTTTCACCTCTTCCATCACTGCATAGGTATGCGTTTCGCGCACGCCTTTCAACTGCAGCAGCGATTTCCCAAGAAATTCGCGATAGGCCTCCATATCCTTCACGCGCGCCTTCACCAGATAATCGAAGCCCCCCGCAACCATATGACATTCGACGATTTCTCGAATACTCTGAACACTGTGTTTGAATGATTCGAAGACGTCCGGTGTCGTGCGATCTAGCACCACCTCAATGAATACCAGTAGCGCCACATCCAGCATGCGCGGATTCAGTTGCGCCGCGAAACCGACGATATAACCGGCTTCCTGTAATTTACGCACCCGCTCCAGGCATGCCGCCGCTGAAAGGTTGACGCGCCCAGACAAATCGACATTGCTGATACGGCCATCGTTTTGTAGTTCATTAAGAATTTTCTTATTTATTTTATCGAGCATTGCGCCACTAAAAAATTTTACGAGGTGAAACGGCATATTGCCGAAGATTGTTCTGGAATTAGCATTGAATAGCAGGCCTCATATCCATCGACAAGAAATAAAATTACCGCTCATTAAAACGTCAGTGTGCGTATTAATCAAGTAGCTAGCGCAAGCAGGTGTCGATAGGTTTTATCTTGTTTAGGCGATGACACTCTGCGCCGGCCCGATTATTTTTTTGTGGAGAAGACAATAGTGATGACAAGTAAAAAGAATGCTTTGGCATTAATGGTCGCAATGACAATGCCGGTGGTAGCGATGGCAGTCGACTCAACGTCGGGCCCGGAGCAAATTGTGAAAATCGGTTTCAGCGCACCGTTGACTGGTCCGCAGTCGGCGAGCGGCGCCGACAATCTGGGCGGCATGCAGATGGCGATCGACAGGCTGAACGCAAAAGGCATGACGATCGGCAACCGGAAAATAAAATTCCAAGCGATCGTGGAAGACGATCAAGGCGATCCGCGCGCCGGCATGGGTGCGGTGCAAAAGCTGATCGACACACCTGTCGATGCCATGATCGGGCCTTACAATTCCGGCGTTGTGATACCGACTTCACGCCTATTGAATGAGGCGGGCATCGTCACCATGACCGTTGCCTCCAATCCGAAAATTACCGAACAAGGCTACATCAATCTGTTCCGCGTGGCGCCCAGCGACAGCCAGTTGGGCGGCAAAATGGCCTTGTACGCGGCGAAGGAACTGCATGTCAAACGGGTCTCTGTCGTAGACGATCGCACCGCCTATGGTCAAGGTCTGGCAATGGAATTCGCCAAGGTGGCAAAAGCCAACGGCATACAGGTTGTGAGCATGGAATATACCAATGACAAGGCAACCGACTTCAATGCGATTCTGACCGCGATCAAAGGCAAACATGCGGATGCCATTTTTTACGGCGGCTATGCCCCTCAGGGCGGTCCAATGCGGCGCCAGATGCGGCAATTGGGCATGGATGCCAAATTGTTGGGCGGCGAAAGCATCTGCTCCGCCGAAATGGGGCGTCTGGGTGGCAGCAACGTCGATGGCAACGTTTATTGTGCGCGTAGCGGCGGCATGCTGAATAAAAATCCCGATGCAACAAACTTCGCGGCCGACTATCAACAGCAATACAAGCGCTCGCCTGAGGTATTCGCTGCTTCGTATTACGATGCAATGATGTTGATGGCGCAAGCGATGAAAAACGCGGAGGCGACCAGCGGACCAAAAGTGCAGGCCGCACTTGTGAAAATCAAATATAAAGGCGTGGCCGGCAGTTATGAATTCGATCGGCAGCACAATCTAATCGAATCGCCTGTCACAATTTTTCACTTCGAGGCCGGCCTACCTGTACCGATCGGCACATATTAATTGTGTTGTAGCGGGTCGTCGTAACGTGTGGCTGTAGGGTGTGCATCGACGCTGGCCGGATAGCCGCTTCTCATCCTACAGTCATTAATTGCTCTCCAGCCGCGTTCATCTACGGCGTTACACTTGCCGGCGATAGTTCACTATCGCCGGTAGATGGCATGGATACTGCTTGCTCACTATGCTGTGTGTAACCGCCTTTCCATTGCCTATTTGCAAGTCGCTTTTCTATACCGCGACGTGCGAACACATTGCGCCATGCTGCTCCGGCCATATCGTGTTCTTTAGTGCTTTTATTTTTTGTTACATTAGGACCTATGAATTTATTCAATCTCACCCAGACCGTGCAGGCGCCTTCTGTGTCGCCGGTTCAGGCGGCCGTAGCCATTGTTGATGCGATACTGCAACGGCGACAGCTAAGATTACCGCTTCGCAGTATCAAGCACATCAGGTAGTGTGCGGCAATAGATATAGAAAAAAGCAGCAAGAACACTGGTAGCGCAGCATTATTCATGTTCGGCAATGGCGGAACAAAGACGGAGACTCGATGGACATTTTTTTCCAGCAAATCATCAACGGGCTGGTTCTCGGCAGCATGTATGCATTGATCGCGCTGGGTTACACGATGGTGTACGGCGTATTGAATCTGATCAATTTCGCGCACGGCGACGTGTTGATGATCGGCGCGATGGCAGGGCTGACGATCTTAAAGCTGGTGCAGGGCGCAGCGCCCGGATTGCCCGGTATCGTACAGTTGATCATCGCCATCGTCGGTGCGATCCCGGTCTGCGTCATCGTCAGCCTGATCATAGAGCGGGTGGCCTATCGGCCGTTGCGTAATGCACCGCGCCTGGCGCCGCTGATCACCGCCATCGGCGTATCGATTCTTCTGCAAACCCTGGCAATGATGATCTGGGGCCGCAGCCCGGTATCGTTTCCTCAAGTCATGTCGTCGGATCCGCTGCACGTGTTCGGTGCACTGATTTCACCGACCCAAGTCATGCTGCTGATGCTCGCATTGGCGGCCATGGCCGGTCTGGTTTTCATGGTCGAAAAGACCCGCATGGGACGCGCAATGCGGGCCACTGCCGAGAACCCGCGTATTGCGGGCCTGATGGGGGTTGATGTCAATGGCGTCATTGTGCTGACGTTCGTGATCGGCGCCTCGTTGGCGGCGATTGCCGGCGTAATGTGGGCCGCCAACTACTCGACCGCGCAATTCGCAATGGGTTTCGTTCCCGGATTGAAGGCGTTCTGCGCCGCAGTGCTGGGCGGTATCGGTAATATCTACGGTGCAATGGTGGGTGGCCTCTTGCTGGGATTGATCGAAAGTCTGGGCGCCGGTTATATCGGCGATCTGACCGGCAACTTCCTGGGCAGCAATTACCAAGACATCTTTGCTTTTGTCGTTCTCATCATTGTGCTCACACTGCGTCCATCCGGCATCATGGGCGAACGTGTAGCCGACCGTGCGTAACAACGGCTTACAAGGATTTTTCATGGCACAAACCAAGGCTTCAAACACTTCGCAATCATCTGCCCGGCCGCGCCTGCGCCCGCGCAAAACCACCGGCAGCCTGTTTCTGCTGCTGGCAATCATGCTGATTTTCCCTTTTGTGGCCAGTCAGTTCGGCAATTCCTGGGTGCGCATCATGGACGTCGCGCTGCTCTATATCATGCTGGCGCTGGGTCTGAATGTGGTGGTCGGCTTCGCCGGCCTGCTCGATTTGGGTTATATCGCGTTTTATGCAATCGGCGCTTACACCGCCGGCTTGCTGGCATCGCCGCAATTCGGCGCAGTGCTGCAATCGTTCATCGATACCTATCCCGATCTCGGTCATTTCCTGGTCATGCTATGCGGCCCGCAAATTCTGGCCAATGGCATTCATTTATCGATCTGGTTGATCGTGCCGCTGTCGGCGTTGATCGCGGCCTTCTTTGGCGCGCTGCTCGGCGCGCCGACGCTCAAATTGCGCGGCGATTATCTGGCTATCGTGACGCTCGGCTTCGGCGAAATCATCCGCATCTTCATGAACAACCTGAATGCCCCGGTCAACATTACCAACGGTCCGCAAGGGATCAATATGATCGATCCGGTACGCATCTTCGGCACCTCGCTCGGCGGGGAACCTGGGTCTGGTTCAATCGTCAATATTTTTGGTATCGGCATTCCGTCGGTGAACGCCTATTATTTCTTGTTCCTGCTGTTGTGCATTGCGATCATCTTTATCTCGATACGCCTGCAGGATTCCCGTCTCGGCCGGGCCTGGATCGCGATCCGGGAAGACGAAATCGCCGCCAAGGCGATGGGTATCAACACCCGTAATATGAAACTGCTGGCGTTTGCGATGGGGGCCTCGTTCGGCGGTATCGCCGGCGCCATGTTCGCTTCGTTTCAGGGTTTCGTTTCGCCGGAGTCGTTTTCACTGACCGAATCGATTGCGGTACTGGCGATGGTTGTGCTGGGCGGTATCGGTCACATCCCCGGCGTGGTGCTGGGCGGCGTGATCCTGGCGGCGCTGCCGGAAGTCTTGCGCCATGTGGTCGAGCCACTGCAGCAGAGTTTATTCGGCCGCGTATTGATCGATGCCGAAATCCTGCGCCAACTGTTATATGGTCTGGCAATGGTGGTCATCATGCTGAATCGGCCTTCGGGACTATGGCCTGCGCCGCGGCAGGAAGACCGGCCGGATTTTAATAAAGAAGCCAGCGGCATGGACGGCGCGCAATTCAGCGATCATATAGCCGAACCGACCCGTGGCGTAGTCGTCGCGAAGGAAGCATGATGGCGACAATCTCCGGCACGCTCGTGCATTCCATTACGTCTATGTCTGCGTCAGCTTCTGCATCCAAGCAAGAAGCTCCGATCATTCTGGACATCGCCGATGTCAGCAAGCGCTTCGGCGGCTTGCAAGCCTTATCGGGCGTCAGCCTGCAAATCCGACAAGGTCAGATTTACGGTTTGATCGGTCCCAACGGCGCCGGCAAGACAACTTTTTTCAATGTCATCACCGGCTTGTACCAGCCGGACACCGGCAGCTTTCATTTGGCCGGTAAAAGCTATTCGCCATCGGCGCCGCACGAAGTGGCCAAAGCAGGCATCGCCCGTACTTTCCAAAACATCCGTCTGTTCGGTGAAATGACCGTGCTGGAAAACGTCATGGTAGGTTGCCACGTGCGTACCCACCAGACCCTGATCGGCGCGGTTTTACGGCACAAGGCGGCGCGCGTGGAGGAGCAATTGATCCGCGAACGTTCGCTGGCGCTGCTGGACTTCGTCGGCATTGCGCACTTTGCCGACCGCACTGCGCGGCATTTATCGTATGGTGATCAGCGCCGCCTGGAAATCGCCCGCGCCTTGGCAACCGAACCGCAATTGCTGGCGTTGGACGAGCCTGCCGCGGGCATGAATGCGACCGAAAAGCTAGCCTTGCGCGAACTGCTGATCAAAATCAAGGAATGCGGCAAAACCATTTTGCTGATCGAACACGACGTCAAACTGATGATGGGTTTATGCGATCGCATCACTGTGCTCGATTACGGCAAACCGATTGCCGAAGGCGTGCCGGCGGATGTTAAAAAGAATCC
>DATMOE010000083.1:0-3768 GCA_035568435.1 Herbaspirillum sp.
CGAAAAATGCATCGCGTGAGGCCGCAATGCGGTAACCGTCCTTTTGCGCTGCGGCCTGGCTGGTTTCGCGGCCCCAGATGAGTACGTCCATGCCGAAGGCGCGCCCATACGCGGCAATCATGCGGCCGATTTTTCCATAACTCCAGATGCCCAGGGTACGGCCTTTGAGTGCAACGCCGAGCCGGTTTTGCGCCGGATTTTGCGACACGGTTTGCCACTGGCCTTGCTGCAATTTACTGATGTATTGCGGCAGATGGCGGGCCGCCGCCATGATCAATGCCCAAGTCAATTCGGCCGGCGCGACCGGATCGCCGAAGCCTTCGACGATCGCGATGCCATTCGCCGTTGCAGCCGCTACATCGATATGGCCGCTGACCTTGCCGGTTTGGGAAATCAGTTTGAGCGAAGGCAACTTGTCGAGCAGCGTTCGGTCGAAACCAGTACGTTCGCGGATCAGCACCAGTGCATCGAAGGGCGCCAGCCGGACGGCCAGTTGGCCTGCGCCGCGTGCGCTGTTGTTGAAGACTTTCACCTCATGTCCATCCAGCATTGAGAAGCAGTCGAGATGTCGTACCGCGTCCTGGTAGTCGTCGAGAATAGCGATTTTCATAGTGGCTTTGCGATTGTTCAATGGAGGGGCTGGCGGCGCAGATTGTTGCGTGATTATTGCGCTTTGATGGTCGATGATAACGTGAAACATGGATAGATAAATAGGGCGTCGCTAATTTATGCTGCGGGTGTGGAGCAGGTTTGTGGAGCGGGTGTGACAGGATGTTGCAAAGCACCATCGTAGCAAATTGACGCAATCTGGGAGACATCCGATACCAGACTATATTGGTCGGCTACTTTGCGCTACAAATGACAGGGCGGGGGTACAATCATTTCCCCCATCTTTACATATACAGCGTTGGTATTTGCCTTTGGTTTTTACCTGTCTTACCTGTCTTATCTGTCTTATTTGTAACCGGCATTGAGCGATTCGCAGGTCGCTTATTTAAATGCGGTTGCGCGGGTTTGTCCGATAACGGTATGCAGCACTTGTTTGCAGGCGACCGGTCAGATTTCTCGATCAAAAAAATTTTCTTATATTGGAGATATTCATGAATCAAGCTGTCATGGGCGGTGTTGCCGCTTTGAATGTGCCGGATTACGTTAAACACAAAAAATTGATCGACTGGGTGGCTGAGATCGCTGCTCTGACGCAGGCATCGGCGGTTTACTGGTGCGACGGATCGCAGGCTGAATACGAGCGCTTGTGCGAACAAATGGTTGCCTCCGGCACCCTGAAAAGACTGAATCCGGCCAAACGTCCGAATAGTTTTTTGGCCCTGTCCAGCCCCGCCGATGTGGCGCGGGTAGAAGAACGCACCTTCATCTGTTCCGCCAAGCAAGAAGACGCGGGCCCAACCAATAACTGGACCGATCCGGCCGAAATGCGCCGCACCATGACCGGCCTGATGTCGGGCAGCATGCGTGGCCGGACGATGTATGTGGTGCCGTTTTCGATGGGGCCGCTGGGCTCGCCGATTGCACACATTGGCGTGGAGCTGTCCGATTCGGCGTATGTCGCCGTCAATATGCGCATCATGACGCGCATGGGCCGCGCGGTCTACGATGTGCTCGGCAGCGATGGCGCATTCGTGCCATGCGTACACACTGTCGGCGCGCCGCTGACACCCGGTCAGAAGGACGTGGCATGGCCATGCAATGACACCAAATACATCGTGCATTATCCAGAAACCCGCGAAATCTGGTCTTACGGTTCGGGCTACGGCGGCAACGCGCTACTGGGAAAAAAGTGCTTTGCATTGCGGATTGCATCGACCATGGGCCGCACTGAAGGCTGGCTGGCCGAGCACATGCTGATTCTCGGCGTGGAATCGCCGGCAGGCAAAAAACACTATGTCGCGGCGGCGTTTCCATCGGCTTGCGGCAAAACCAACTTTGCGATGCTGATTCCGCCGAAGACATTCGACGGCTGGAAAGTCACCACCATCGGCGACGACATTGCCTGGATCAAACCGGGCGCGGACGGCAGGCTGTACGCGATCAATCCAGAAGCCGGTTATTTCGGCGTCGCGCCGGGCACCAACGAACAGACCAATTACAACTGCATGGCGTCGATGCGTGAAAACACCATTTTCACCAATGTCGCGCTGACCGACGACGGCGATGTCTGGTGGGAAGGCATGACCAAGCAAGCGCCGGCGCATCTGATCGATTGGCAAGGCAAGGATTGGACGCCTGAATTGGCCAAGGAAAGCGGCCGCAAGGCGGCGCATCCGAATGCCCGCTTTACGGTTGCGGCGACACAAAATCCGGTGCTCGATCCGGCCTGGGACGACCCTGCCGGCGTGCCGATCTCGGCTTTCATTTTTGGTGGACGTCGTTCCACCACGGTGCCGTTGGTCACGGAAGCGCGCAACTGGGTCGAAGGTGTTTACATGGCCGCGACCATGGGTTCGGAAACCACTGCAGCGGCGGCCGGCCAACAAGGCGTGGTGCGGCGCGATCCGTTTGCGATGCTGCCGTTCACCGGCTATCACATGAGCGATTATTTCCAGCATTGGTTGAACATGGGCCGCAAAATCGCCGCCTCGCCAGCCGACATGCCGAAGATCTATTGCGTGAACTGGTTCCGTACCGATGCCGATGGCAAATTCGTATGGCCCGGTTTCGGCGACAACATGCGCGTTCTGAAATGGATACTGGAACGCGTTGAAGACACCAATGGCGTGCGTGTGGGTGGCGTTGAACACCTGTTCGGCATCACCCCGCGCTTCGAAGACCTGAACTGGGACGGCATGGAATTCAATCGCGCGCAATTCGACAACATCACGTCGATCGACAAAGCGGCATGGTGCGAAGAAATGAAATTGCACACCGAACTGTTCGACAAACTCAAGCATCATTTGCCGAAGGAATTGCTGGACGTTAAAACCGCATTGGAAAAACGCTTGGCATAATCGGCATTCCCTTTGCGGCATAAAAAAATCACCGGCGCCATTTTGTGGCGGCCGGTGATTTTTTATTGTTGTACTGTTTATTAAGAGCGGGAAATTGCAATAATCTGGGCAGCAGCATTAACGGCGGCGGCCAGCTTACCGATGTCGCGCAACTCTGCGGCGGTAACACCCAGTTTTTTCAATTCAGCGATATGGCCGGTGACACAGCCCTTGCACTTGCCGACGATCGACGCCGACAAAGCATAAATCTCAAAATGCTTCTTCTCGACCCCGCCATGCGTCACATAAGACTGCATGCGAATACCTGGTGGCTGCGTCTTCAGATCGGCATCCTCAGCCAGATCCAGATAGCTGTACCAGATATTAGTCATGCCCATAATGGCGGCAGCGGTTTTAGCGGCAGTTGCCTCGGGTTCACTGGCCATCAAGCCTTCAAAGGCCTCGACCAACTCTTTACTACCGGCAGAAATAGCGGCGGCGACAGCAGCGCCGGCGGCAACGTCACCGCTCAGTTCAGAACGATGCAAAGCGCCATCCAGCGTAATCCAAACGTCCTTCGCATAAGCAGGAAGCGCATCCCGAATTTCAGAAAACTGCATAAAATCTCCTAAAAACGCAAAAAAGTGTCGAGTAAGTGCAGCAGGCAGTTCAAGCGCCGGATAAGAAGCGCAGCCGTACTTTATGTACGGTGAGCATCGCAGTCCGGTGATTGGGCTGCCTGCTGTGCTTAATCGGCGCTTATAGCGTCGCGCCGCCGGGGGCGCGATTGCATGCGCAGAGTTCGCCGGTTTGCAGGGCGTCC
>DATMOE010000084.1:0-6665 GCA_035568435.1 Herbaspirillum sp.
ATATCAATTCGGGGCTCGCCGATAGAAACGGCGTTGCCCAGAACGGCAGACCAGGAATGGTATGCAGGTGCAATTGAACCCCTTTCCGCCTCCATTCTTTGGCCACGCCGGCCTGGGTTGCAGGTAACGCGCTGTTGGCAGCGCGCACTATCTCGAACCAATGAACCGGTATCATGCACGGCGGCAGTGTTGCGGCGTCCAGCGCGTCGATCGCCGCTCCCAGGGCGGGGCTGATGTCGTATCCGGCGATTTCCAAAGTCTGCCTTGACATCAGGGCTTCTCGCAGGGCGATCGTTGCTTTGCTGGAAGATGTTTTTCCATCCCCCACGATGTGGCTGCCAAGTCGAAGCCGGAGAAATTGCGTCATGAAGGATTTGCCGCTGACGATGGGATTCCAGACAATGAGGGAGCTGATGCGGTCCGGATTGTCATGGATGAAATCGAGCGCCAGCAGGGCGCCGAGCCGTAGCCCCCATAAGCCGACTGGAACCGGCAGGCGATCCTCAAGCCAGCGCACAGCGAGTTCCAGGTCGCTCTTCCACGCTTCCCAGCTTGCATCACCGGTTTCCCCTGAACTGTCGCCGCATCCGAACAGGTCAATCGATAACACGCCATAGCCATATTCGGCAAAGGCGCGTGCCTGTAAGGCAGCCATCCGGCGCGAACGGTTCATCTCATCGGCAAACGGATGCACGTAGACAAACGCGCCGCGACAGGCGATTTCCGGATGCGGTGCGTGATAAATGCAAAAGCGTTCGCCGGGCACGGCCTGCAGGAAAAAAGGTGTAGCGGACAAGCCGCCGGATCGCGCACTCATCGTTCCAGTTTTTGCTCGACGAAGGCGGAAAGGCCGCCAACCGTATGGAACAGGCTCTCGTCAATCTCGTCGTCGTCGATTTGAATATCGAAGTGCTCTTCGAGTTCGGTGATGATCTGGATGACGGCAACCGAATCGAGTTCGGGAATGCTGCCCAATAACGCGGATTCGGCGCGCAGGGTGCCGGTGTGTGCGCCCAGACCGAGCGTATCCACGAGTAAAATTTTGATTCGTTCAATGGTTTGCATGCTCAATCCTTGTACATGGAGGTTTTATATGGACCTTGCGATTTGACGCCAACCGATCACGCCGTCTGTCGCAGGCAGGTGACGGTTATATTTTCTTCAGCAGCGCGCGGGCTTCATCGATCTGGGGAAAGGGTTTGCCGGTCGCGAGCATCTGTTCCAGCGCCGTACGTGCGCGGCTCTTGTCGCCTGATTTCAACAGCCCTAGTACCAAGTGATAGCGGATATTCATGTCATCGGGTGCTGCCGCACTTGCCTTATCCAATAGCTGCAGGCCACGATCCGTATCGCCCCGCTCCATCAGCATCCAACCCAGCGTGTCCATGACAGGCGGACTGTCCGCCGCCGTCTGGTATGCCTTTTCCGCGGTTTCCATTGCGCGCGGATCGTGCTCTTGCTGATAAGCCCATGCCAGATTGTTGAGCACACTGGCGTTCTGCGGCTGTTGGCGCAGCACCAGCTCATATTGTTCGATTGCCGCCTTGTTCAGTTTTTGGGCCAGATACGATTCAGCCAGATATAAGTGGAATGCGACATCGGTCGGATGGGCCTTGAACCACTGCCCGGCACGCGCATCGGCCTCTATGTTCCTGCCTGCAAGCATGAGCGATGCGTGCAGCCGCATCAGCAACCGGACGTTCTGCGGGTTGGCTGCAAAGGCCTGTTCGAATGCTTTTACTGCAGAATCTGACTTTTTCTGAACGGTCAGGATATTGCCTTCGAGTTCAAAGCCAAGCGCAGCTTGTTCAGGTTGTTTTTGCATCTGTGCCGCCATGCCGATGGCCTGGTCCGCATCGCCGTTGCTGATATATAAACCTGCTTGCAGAATTTCTGCGTCCGCGTAATTGGGTTGCAGCGACAACGCTTTTTTGACCGAGGTCAATGCGGCGGGCATGTTTTTCAGCGCGGCCTGAATCGATGCGATTTTCAGTTGCACCGGGGCGGAGTCCGGCAGCAAGTTGGCAAGCCTGTCGTAGCTTTGCAATGCGCCGTTCTTGTCATTGGTGGAAAATTGCATCTGCGCCAGTAGGTCCAGAACCGCCGGGTCGGTCGGATTGGCAGCTTGTAATTTGCGCACCAGAGTCAAGGCCTTTTGTTTCTCGTCGATTTGCGAATAATGCAATGCCAACTGCATTGCAGCGGCCAACGAATCGGGATTGTCGCTGCTGGCGCGCTCCAGCCATCTGGTGGCTTCGTCCTTGTGTTTCTGGCGTAACGCCAGGCTGGCCAATGCGGTCATCGCCTTGATGTTCTTTTTATCCGTATCGAGCAAGGTTTCAAAGCGCTTTTTTGCAGCATTCGGATTATTGTTGTGCAGATCCAGCAAGGCGAGGTTGGCGGTGGCCGGAAAATATGTCGGGTCGATCGATAGCGCTTTCTGGAAGCTGGCGCTGGCGTCGGCGACATCGTTTTTGCCAAGATAAGCGCCGCCTTTCAGATTTTGCAGTAAGGGATTGCCGGGCTGATCTTTTTCAAGCATGTTGGCCACCGCGATCGCGCGGTCGAACTCCTTCAGGCGCACGTGCGTCATCATCAGCAGGATGCCGGCTTGGGAAGATTTTTTGTCCAGGCTATTTGCCATTTCCAACTGCGAGACGGCAGTGGCGTTTTGGCCCATGCCGAGATTGCTTAGTCCAAGCGCCATGTGGAGTTTTGCACTTTGCGGCGCCAGGGCACTGGCTTTCTCAAAGTAATCGGATGCGTTGGTAAAGTGTTTGTCTTCCATGCTGATCTCGCCGGCCAATGCCAGTAACTCAGGATCTTGCTCCGATGCTTTCAAAGCAGGTTCAAGTATGTCCATCGCTTTGGCGTTTTGTCCGCGTTTCATTAATGTCGAAGCCAGCAATTTACGGGCGTATATATCGTTAGGATTTTTGTCCAGGTATTTGCTTAGGTGGAGTTCTGCCTGCGGCATCGATCCGAGATCATATTGGATTGCGCCGGCAAGCAACACGCCGGGCATGTAATCGGGCGCGGCAGCCAACACTTTTTGGATGGCGGATAAGGCCTCTGCATTTTTGCCTTGATTGAAATTGAGTACCGCCAGCATGTAGGGCGCGATGAGATTTTTGGGCGAAACTTTCTGGACCGCCGCAATATCTGCCTTGGCGCCATCGTATTTCTTCAGTCGGATTTCCAGATCGGCTTTGATGGCGTGCGCATCAATGTTGCCGGGCTTGATGGCCAGCGCCTGGTTTAATACTGTCATGGCAGGCTCGACCTTGCCTTGGCCGCGCAACAGGTTCGCCTTGAAAATTAATACATCGACGTTGCCCGGATTTTTGCCGATGGCCTGCTCAATAAAGCCGGTGGCGGCTTGGATGTCCTTTTCGATCAGTGCTCCCCGGGCCAGTCCAATGAGCGCCGCGGGTAGGCTGGGGTTGCTCTGCAGGGCGTTGTCGAACGATGCTTTTGCCTCCATCGTTTTACCGAGGCCGAGATAGGCATTGCCGCGCAAAGCAGCGATGTCGCTTTGCGCGGACGCTTGGGCGGTATCATCCAGCACCTTCTGAAATTGTCCCTGCATCAACAGAGATTGCGCCAGGTAAGGCATTACCTGATCCGGCTTCATCCCCAAGCTCGATGCCTTTCGCAATTCTTTTTCCGCCGACGGCGCATCACCCGACTCAAGGCTGATTTTTCCAAGAAGAAACCGGGCTTCAACGTTGTCGGGATTTTTTTGGAGTACGTTTTTCAGCTGGATCTCCGCCGCGGCAGCGTCTCCTTTTTGCTGATATTGCTTCGCTTCGGCAATGAGTGAATCGGCTGATTGAAACTTGTCGCATGCAGCGATGCTGAATATCAATAATATGGCCGCTGAAATAGATGCGGTTATTGAAAATTTATTCTTGATACCGGCCATATTGCATCCCTTTTTATAAAATGAGTTCTAAGCTATATGGATACGGCAGCGTTAAATGGTCGAAACAAGCGTGTTGTTCGACCTGTAATTTTTTTAACACTGATCTGTATCCGCGGCATTTTTTTGAACGCATATTTTTTGCTGGAGCGTGAGAGCGCCGTGCAGCGAAAGAAGGAAGGGTCTTTGCTGACGAACAGGAATATTTTTAGCTATGCAAGAAATGCGCCAAAACAATAATTTCGTTTGTTAACAGGCGCTTAGGTTTTTGAAAAACGATTCGGCCGGGTCTTGTGTCAATTTTTTCGACAGTGGCGCGGCGTCGGTTCAGCCATAACGGCGGCGCATCGCCTGTTGGACCATCCTGTGTCCTGTTTTCCAAAGCGGAGATGTCAATACAAGAGGCTGTTGCGATACGATATCCGGCGCCAGGTCGTGGAAGCCGCTCGTGCGAAAGTGCTCTCTATTGGCATCGAGGAACCTGCATAGTTCGTCAAAGCGTTTCACCATGGTCAGGTCGGCGCGATCGCGGGACGTATTGAGCAACTCGAAATTGTGCGAAAGTATCATGAATGATTTGCGGCCGGTTTCAAGCGCCTGCCATAAAAGGCCTTCCAATTCCCGGCTGGAGCAGGCGCCGAGTTGTACATGACGCAGCTCGCCTGTCCCATCATCGAACACCGTCATCGGATACTCGATGACCCCATCGCATTCGATCGGCTCGAAGATCGCCTGTCCGGGCATGACGCCGCTGTCCGGTCCCAGCATGCTGGCGTTGTAACTACTATCGTATGCGATTTGATTTGCCGCTATTGCGCTGAGCGTTTCCCGGTTGAAACCGAAGCTGCCGGCCCTGAAAGCGTTGACTACGCCGCCGCCTGCGCGTTCTATCAAGCGCTTGCCGGCGCCGATCAATGTAATTTGTTCTTGAAGGGAAAATTGCCGCAAGAATTGTCTTTTTGGCTTGGCAAGCGCGATCAGCGGTTCGGTCGATTCGCTGACCCATTCAGTATGCAGGTGCTCTTGCACTTCATGGCCGTATTCCCGTATCAGGCCGATGATTTCGACCAGTGGATCGAGGCCGAAACGTGTTGCAAACAAAGGTTCGACAAAAAACACGCCAAGCAGCCCGCGATCCTTCAATTGCTTGAGCTTATATCGCAGGCCGAATTCACCCTGCGGTGTTTTACCGTAAACATACTGTTGGAACGCACGAGGAAACCGGGCATCGATATCGTGCCATCCGCCGCACCAGATTTCGACGTCGACTGTGAAAAACACATTTAACATAGGATCGACTTTTTCATGATTGGAACGACACGCCGGGCAGCCTGTCCAAATCCGGCAGTTTCGGTTGCCAGGCTTGCTGCGCCGGGAAAAACAAGGCTGGTGCTGGCATTGAGAGCATGAGAAATTGATTATTCAAGAGACTCCGTGTGCGTTAGGTATCTCGTTAAGCAAACCGTGTGCCGGAATTGAAAAACGTTAAAAATCAATCATTTAAATAAATTGCATTTGGATTCGAGAAAATTTGTAAAAAAAACCTCATCGAAACCAGCCGTAGATGCATTTGCATTTTCTCGGATTTGATTGTGGGCGAAATGCTGTTGCCTATTTGCAAGTATGGGAATAGAAATGAAATCATACAACTCGGGGAAAAAAATGCATTTTATTTATTGCGCATTTTTTAGTTTTGTACTTTCGGCATTTGGCGCATCGGCGGCGACAATGCCACCGGTTTCGTTACCTGCTTCCTCACCGGTTTCCTTACCGGCTTCCGTACCGGCCGCAGCAGCAACCGCAAAAATCGTTTCCCAGGCGGATTCGTCGCTGCTTCCCACGCAAATGGCGATTACCGACGTTAAATTCCAAAGTACAGACAATACCGATCAAACCAATGTTCCGGTGACATTCGGCCAAGTTTTCGCTGCAGGAGATGTATCTCGATCGACCACAATTACCGGGGAATTGAGCGACGGCACCGTCGTTCCTTTGCAAGTCGACGTGAAAGCAAGCCATACAGATGGTTCAATAAGACACGCGGTTATTTCTGCTTTAATACCAAAACTATCAAGTCAAAGCCGGGTACAGCCACAGACCTTGCGTTTCATAAAAACGGCAGTCGCTTCGGCATCTCAGAAACCAATGCGGCCCACCGATTTAGTGAATGCGGGCTTTACCGCCAGCGTGAGCCTCATATTGGGGGGGCAAACCTACCGTGCGTCTGCAGATGCTTTACTGCGGGATGGGAAATATACGACTTGGCTAGCTGGACCGATCGCAAATGAATGGCTTATAGCGGCGCCTTTAAAAACGGATCAAGGCGTCAACCATCCACATCTTATGGCGCGTTTTGCCATTCGCTCATATACAGGGGTGAATAAGGCAAGAGTCGATGTCAGTATTGAAAATGTTTGGGCTTATGAGACTAGCCCCCAAAATTTCACCTACGATGTGCAAATTCTGGTTGGCGGCCAAACGGTGTATGCCAAGTCTGCGCTGACGCACTATAACCATGCCCGCTGGCGCAAGGTGTTTTGGTGGGGCGCTGCACCGCAAGTGCATATTCGGCACAATACCGCCTATTTGATTGCGACAAAATCGCTGGCTAATTATGACCAGAGCATTATTTTTTCTGCAAGCGCAATCGATAGTAATGTCGGGAAATTTACTGGAGCGGTTACGGAGCCGATGCGCACTGGACTGGCGCATCCAAGTATGCCCGATACCGGCGGCCGGCCTG
>DATMOE010000085.1:0-5244 GCA_035568435.1 Herbaspirillum sp.
ATGTGGTTGACGCGAAAACCGGCAAATTCATCGCGCAGATCACCGGTTTCATCGGCGACGGCAAAAAAGATATGGGCGGCCCTAACGGTGTTATCGCTATTGGCAATGAGGTATGGGTTGGCGACGGCGACAGTACCGTGAAAGTGGTCGACCTCAAAACCAACAAGATCGTCGATTCGATTGCAACCGGCGGCAAAAAGCGCGCCGACGAAGTGGCATACGATCCAAAGAACAAAATCTTTATCATCGCCAACGATGCCGAAGACCCACCGTTCCTGACCCTGATTTCGACCAAGCCAGGCCATAAAATCATCAAGAAAATCAGCCTCCCCGACGCCACAGATGGTCTCGAACAGTCCATCTATTACGCACCGAAAGGCGTCTTCCTGACTGCCATTCCACAACTCAAGGGTAACGAGACAATCGGTGGCATTGCCACGATCGATCCCGTGAAAGGTGAAATCATCAAAGTGATGAATGTCGCCAACTGCGCACCTGCAGGACTGGCCCAAGGCCCCGACCATAATCTGGTTATCGGCTGTGCCACCGGCGACAAAAAATCCAAGCAGAAGCCTGTAACCGTCGTGATCAATGGCGATACCGGCGCGGAAGTCGCCCGCATCGCCGGCATCGGCGCCGCTGATGAAGTTGCCTATAGCGCCAAGAACGGGCAGTACTACATTACTGCCACCAAAATGGCTAAGGGTCCGGCTCTTGGCATCATCGATGCCAAGACCAATACGCTGGTGCAGACTATCTCCACTGGCGGCAATACCCACTCTGTCGCAACCAATGACGCCAACGGACATGTGTTCTTGCCAACGCCGAAAACGGCCGGCACGTGCGATGGCTGCATCCTGGTCTACGGTACTAAATAAGAATTAAGCGAAACATTCGCTGCATGTCTTAATCCCCGCTACGTCTGGTGACGTAGCGGGGATTTTTTATCTGGCGACCGTCTGCGTCAAGGCAAAGCGGATCAGATCGGCCTGACCTTCAATGCCAAGTTTGCGCTTGATATTCAAGCGGTGCGTCTCGACAGTGCGAAAGCTGAGATTGAGATCCCGCGCAATATGTTTGTTCGATTTTCCGGTGGCGATGCACTGCAGTACTTCTTTCTCGCGCGGGGTAAGCTGCAGCAGCGGCGTCAGCTGTTTCGATAATCCCTCACTGTAGTAGCTACCGCCCGACATCACGGTATCGATTGCATTGATGATCTCGATGGCGGACGCATCCTTGAGCACATAGCCGCGCGCGCCGGCCTGAATTGTTTGGATGACGTATTCGGCCTTATCATGCATGCTCAATATGAGGACCGCCATTTCCGGGTGCAGCCTATTGAAACAGGCGCTCAGGTCGATGCCGTTCATGCCATTGAGATTGATATCCATGAGCACCAGATCGATATTCTTGGAGGCTGCGCAATACAAGGCCTGATCGGCGCTATCGGCTTCGGCGATCACGGTAAAGTACGGCACCGCTTCCAGACATGCCCGCAAGCCGTCCCGCACTAATGGATGGTCGTCGACCAAGAGAATATTGACATTGGCTGAATTGAACATAATTACGATCAGTCGTGAGGTGCAGTGGCTTGGAGGGCCACCAGGCAGTCAAGCGCCGCCAGCGCCGCCATAAGAGGCGCCGTTAGCCATGATTTTTGTCGCCGCTTCATGTACGCGCAAACGCGATGCGAGGGTATCCGCAAAAGATACCCTTCGAGTTCAGCCAAAGTCTCCATAACCTCGCCTTTATTGTTATGGCGCGAATCTAACACATGAAATTATTTATCGATCAATATCAAATTTCTTTTCTTAAAATCGCATACAAAATACAACAGTATGTGTGTATTTATGACGCACATGACACACATCTCACACAGAAAACTATTGACCGATCAATATCAATTTCTTTCCCTTAAACACAAGGGCATGCGTACCACTACGTAAATACCTGTTGTCGTTTGACTTCCAAATTTCGAATCGATAGGATCGTGCCAGTCTTGTGTTGGGAGACCTGTTTTTGCTGCACAACAGCAAAAATATGCATGCATTCGACGACAGAAAAATACTTGAAAAACAAAAAAATTCTTGTCAATTTTCTAGAAATCGCGAATGCGAAATGAGGCAACGATTCCTGAGGAAACCAGTGAAATTCACACTCAATATCAATTCGCGCCAGCAGTCGGTGGACATCGCGCCGGAAGTGCCGCTGCTGTATGCGCTGCGCAACGATCTCAAATTCAACGGTCCCAAATTCGGCTGCGGTCTGGGCCAGTGCGGCGCCTGCACAGTGCACCTCGACGGCCAAGCGATCCGCTCTTGCGTGCTGCCGGTCAGCGCCTTGGCCGGCCGCAAAATCACCACCATTGAAGGCATCGGCACGGCAGATGCAATGCATCCGGTGCAAGCGGCATTCATCGCCGAACAAGCCGGACAATGCGGCTATTGCCTCAACGGCATGGTGATGGCGGCGACCGCCCTGCTGGCGGCGAACAACAACCCCAGCGACACCGAAATCCGCACCGCGCTCAACGGCAACCTGTGCCGTTGCGGCTCGCACCTGCGGATCATGCGCGCAGTCAAGCGCGCGGCAGCGGTCATGCGAGGAGAAACAGTATGAGTCTACGCACCGCTACTGCATCTGACGCGCCCAGCCACCCTTCCCGCCGCGGCTTTCTGCAAGCCGGCGGCGCCATCGTCATCTCCTTCGCATTCCCGCTCCTAAGTTCGGCCCAGACCTCAACGCCGCCGGAAAAACAAGCGCTCTATAACGGCCTCGATTCCTGGCTGGCGATCGGCGCCAACGGTGACATCACCGTGTTCTGCGGCAAAGTGGAACTCGGCCAAGGCGTGCAAACCAGCCTGTCGCAAGCGGTTGCCGAAGAACTCGATTGCCCGATGTCGCGTATTTCCATGATCATGGGCGATACCGCCATCGTGCCCGATCAAGGCACCACCAGCGGCAGCAAAACAACCCAGATGGGCCAGCCGCAATTGCGTCTGGCCGCCGCCGAAGCGCGCGCCGTTCTGCTGGAACTGGGCGCGGCCAAACTGGGCGTCAGCCCGGATGCACTCAGCGTTCGCGAGGGCGTCGTATTCGTCACGGCAGCGCCGGCCAAGGGCGTCTCGTTCGCCGATCTGCTGGGCGGTAAACGCTTCGATCGCAAAATAAGCGGCAAGGCGAAATTCAAGGCCATCAAAGATTACAGCGTGATCGGCCAGCCGGTGCCACGCGTGGACTTGCCTGCCAAAACCATCGGCACATTCGAATACGTCCACAATCTGCGCTTGCCCGGCATGCTGCATGGCCGGGTGGTGCGGCCGGCGGCGATCGGCGCCAAACTGATTCGGGTCGACAACGGCTCGATCGGCAAACTCGATGCACGCGTGGTCACCCGCGGCGATTTCGTCGGCGTGGTGGCGGCCCGCGAAGAAACCGCCATCGCCGCGGCACGCCAATTGAAAGTCGAATGGGCGCTGCCGGCCAATGCCGCCGAAGCCGTCGACATTCACAGCGAACTGCGCACTTATCCTGTGGCGCACGCACAGAACGACAAAATCAGCGGCGACGTAGCAAGCGCTTTTTCAAGCGCCGCCAAAACCTACAAGGCCACCTACCTCAGCCCGTTTCAGATGCACGGCTCCATCGGCCCATCCTGCGGCGTGGCCGATGTCCGAAAAGACAGCGCCACGGTCTGGTGCGGCACCCAGCATAGCTACGGCCAGATCAACACCCTCGCAGGCATCCTGAATATCCCAGCCAAAAACATCCGCTTGGCCTGGACCGAAGCGTCCGGCTGCTACGGGCACAATGGCGCCGACGACGTCGCCGTGGATGCCGCCCTGCTGTCGCAAGCAGTCGGCAAACCGGTGCGCGTGCAATGGTCGCGCCAGGACGAGCACGGCTGGGAACCGAAAGGTCCGGCCATGGTGGTCGATCTGGCTGCCGGCGTGGACAGCAAAGGCAATGTTGTCGCCTGGGATTTCATCAACATCACCTCCACCCACAGCACGCGCCCGCGCGGCCAGCCCGGCAATACGCTGGGCGGTATGCTCACCGGTCACAAGCCGCATTATGAATTCTCCAACGGCGACCGCAATGCGGATGTGAATTACCTGTTTCCCGACCGCCGCGTACGCATCCGCTATCACGATTCCAGCCCATTGCGCGCTTCCTCCTTGCGCGGTCTGTCGGCCTATCCGCATACCTTCGCCAACGAATCTTTCATGGATGAGCTGGCGTTTGCCGCCAAAGCCGACCCGGTGGCCTATCGCCTGCAATATCTGAAAGACCAGCGGGCACGGGATGTCATTGCGGCCGTCATGAAAATGGCGCAATGGGATGCCGCTAAAATCGCACGCAAGGATACGGATACCGGCAGTGCTATCACCAGCGGACGCGGCTTCGCCTTCAGCCGCTATGAAAACATCAATGCTTACACCGCCATGGTGGTCGATGTTGAAGTCAATCGCGACAGCGGCGAAGTGCGCGTCAAGCAGATGTATGCGGCATTCGATTGCGGACTGATCGTCAATCCCGACGGTGCGCGCAATCAGATCGAAGGCTGCCTGATACAAGGCATGAGCCGCGCGCTGTTTGAAGAAGTCGCCTTCAATCGCGGCGGCGTCACCTCCACCGACTGGTCGACCTATCCGATAGCGCGCTTCGAAGACCTGCCGGAAGTAGTGCAAATCGAACTCATCAACCGTCCCGACCAAGGCTCGTGCGGCGCCGGCGAAGCCAGTACCACGCCGGTCGCGGCAGCCATCGGCAACGCCATCTTCAACGCCATCGGTGTGCGCCTGCGGCAATACCCGTTTAATCCTGAGCGCATCAAAAATGCGCTCACCCATCACAACAATAATGGAGACTCCCTATGAAAAAATTCTTGAATTTATCGCTTGCCGCCGGCTTGGCGCTGGCGGTATCGGCCAACGCACTTGCGGCCGACCTGAAGCTGTATGCCGCCGCCGGCGTTAAATCGCCGGTCGAACGCATGGCGGCCGACTTTGAAAAGACCACCGGGCAGAAAATCACACTGATATTCGACACCGCCGGCGCCGCCCAACAGAAATTCCTGGCCGACCCCGACGCCGCATTGCTGATCACCACCGCGACCCTCATCAGCAAATCCGTAAAATCGGACACGCTCAAGGACGGCACCACCACCATAGTCGGCGACACCCTCGGCGCACGGGCCGGCAAACCGGGCCAGCCGAAGCCGGACATTTCCACCTCGGAAAA
>DATMOE010000086.1:0-10452 GCA_035568435.1 Herbaspirillum sp.
GATCTGGTGCGCTGGGATGAGATCGATCTGACGATTGAAGCACGTCTGCTGGAGGTGCCGGTAGTGCAGAGCGGCGATGTGCTCGACGTTGCCGACGATCTGGATGACATCGAGGACGACGAAGATGCCGCTGCGATTGCGAGCGTTGCCGCTGAAGCTGACGTTGAGGCCGAACTTGAAGGCGAGCTCGAAGGCGAAGAAAAACAGAACGATGGCAATAATTCGGCAGAAGATTCTGCATCGGAAGCATGATGCAGACGGGGGAAATCGTGGAAATCGGCGGCTTGTATCGTAACAGCACAATCACGTGAAATTCATAGCTGAAAATCGCATTTTGAGTATTGCCATCGGCGCCTCGGTGCTGGTGCATGGCACGTTGCTGGCAGTGCATTTTGCGGCGCCCGACGCGTTTCGGCTGAAAAATGCCGATCCCGGGCTGGAAGTCATCTTGGTCAATGCCAAGCACAGCCGCGCGCCGGTGAAGGCTGAAGCATTGGCGCAAGCCAATCTGGACGGTGGCGGCAATGCCGATGCCGGACGCGCCAAATCGCCCCTGCCGGATATGCGTAAAGTGCAGAACGGCGAAAGCGAACGTGCCGCCGCCCGCAAGATTGCCGCATTGGAACAGCAGCAACAACAGATATTGGCGCAGATGCGGCATATAGCGCCGGTCGCCGCGCCGCTGATGGCGGCCCAAGAGAAACCGGATACGCCGCCGCCGGTGGCAGGCAAAGATCGTACCGAGAGCGCGACCGAGGTGGCGCGCATGGAAGCCGAGATCGCCAAAAATATCGAGGACTATAACAAGCGGCCCAAAAAAACCCAGATTACCCCCAGCACGCGTCAAGTTGGGTATGCTCTGTACTACAAAACACTGCAGGAAAAAGTCGAAAAATTGGGAACCCTGAATTTTCCACAACAAAACGGCGTAAAACTATATGGCGAGCTGGTGATTTCAATTCCGATCTTTCAGGATGGCTCAATTTACGAAAAAGACGGCGGCGTGCGCGTTGAACGCAGTTCCGGCAATGCCGCGCTGGATCGCGCCGCGGTGGCGATCGTGCGGCGCTCGGCGCCGTTTGGACGCTTTCCCGACAATATGCGCAGTGGCGGCAGAGATGACGTGTGGGAAGTAATCACCCGCTTTAAATTTACCCGCGATGAAGGCATGCAAGCCGAATTACGCGCAGGGAGCAATTAATGGATCGTTATGTGGTGATGGGAAACCCGGTCGCGCATAGCAAATCGCCGCTGATTCATGCGCAATTTGCCGAGCAGACGGGAGAAACAATTCTCTATGAACGCTTGTTGGTGCCGCCGGGCGGTTTTGCCGCCGCTGTCCACGATTTGATCGGCAGCGGGGCCAAAGGCGCCAATGTGACGGTGCCGTTCAAGCAGGAGGCGTATGCGCTGGCCACCGCACTGACCGAGCGCGCCAGCGCTGCCGGCGCGGTCAATACCTTGAAATTCGGCGGCAATGTGATCTTGGGCGACAACACCGACGGCGCCGGTTTGTGTACCGACATTGTTCGCAATTGCGGCATTGCATTGGGCGGCAAGCGGATATTGTTGCTGGGCGCGGGCGGCGCGGCACGCGGTGTATTGTTGCCGCTATTGCATCAGCAGCCATCGCAACTGGTGCTGGTCAATCGCAGCTTCGATAAAGCCGCGGAGCTGGCGGCGAAATTTGCCGCCGACGGTAATCTGGTCGCCAGCGAGTATGCCGCGCTGGAGGGTGAATTCGATGTGATCATCAATGGCACGGCAGCCAGTCTGAATGGTGAGATGCCGCCGGTCACGCCGGGTCTGTTCGCCCCAGGCGCGCTGGCTTACGACATGATGTACGGGCCGCAAGCGACGCTCTTCATGCAATTTGCACAACAGCAAGGCGCTACCGTGCGGGATGGTTTGGGCATGCTCATCGAGCAGGCTGCGGAATCGTTTTATGTCTGGCGCGGCATACGGCCTGATACTGCGCCGGTATTGGCGGCGATGCGTGCTTAATAGGTCAATGAGAAGTAACCGAGCCATTCAATGACATTACGGAAATTTTTTCTGTGGCTGATACTGGCGCCGATTGCCGTCGTGCTGGCTATCCAGCTATATTTCTTTGCGCAGATCTGGTGGTGGGTGGATCACAATCCGACCGACACCAGTTTCATGAAGCATCAATTAGCGCTGCTGCAGGAAAAAGATCCGCATGCAAAGTTGCAATTCAAATGGGTGCCGTACAACCGCATTTCCCCAAATTTGAAGCGCGCCATTATTGCGTCCGAGGACGCCAATTTTACGGTGCATGACGGCGTCGATTGGGAGGCGCTGCAAAAAGCCTACGAGAAGAATGAAAAGCGCGGCAAGGTGGTGGCGGGCGGCTCGACCATTACGCAGCAATTGGCGAAGAATTTGTTTTTGTCCGGCGAACGCAGCTATATACGCAAAGGCCAGGAATTCATCATTGCCTTCATGCTGGAACAATTGATGGATAAAGAGCGCATTTTTGAAATTTATCTCAATGTGGTCGAATGGGGTAATGGCGTATTCGGCGCGGAAGCGGCAGCGATGCATTACTACGGTATTCCCGCGGCCAATCTCGGCGCCAGCGAGTCGGCACGGTTGGCAGTGATGCTGCCGCGCCCACGTTTTTATGACAAGAATCGTGGTTCGATTTATCTGGCGCGGCGCACGGGTTTGATTCTGCGGCGCATGGGGTCTGCGGAGTTACCTAAGTAGAGGCTTTATGCATTGTTGCTGTTGGGAAAATGCAACTTTTGCAAAGAAGATACACACAGTCCGGTTTTTCTGTATGCTATTAATGACAGTTGATTTTTAACAAACCTATACAGTGCAACCATGTTTGAAGTTCTCGTTTATCTGTATGAGACATACTACCGTCCTGACGCCTGCCCTGATTCGGCGGCGTTAGTCAAAAAACTATCCGCCATCGGTTTCGAGGAAGATGAAATTTCCAAGGCGCTGGGCTGGTTGACCGATCTGGCTGAAACCACCCAGGAATTCGCCACGCAATATCCACAGCAAGTCGCATTTTCATTCGGCATTCGGATCTATGCGCGGCAGGAAATCGACGTGCTGGGCGTAGCGGCGGTCGGTTTTATTCAATTTCTGGAAGCGGCCAAAATGCTCAATCCTGTACAGCGCGAAATAGTTGTCGGACGCGCGCTGGCGGCCGGCGAATCGCCGATTTCGCTGGAAAAACTCAAAGTCATCGTTTTGATGGTGCTATGGAGCCAGGGTAAAGAGCCGGACGGTTTGATGTTCGACGAGCTATTCCTGGACGACGAAGACGACGAGCCGCGCCTGCTGCACTAGCAACGCAGCGTTGCCGTCTCACGTTGGCGCCGCAGTGGAAGCACTTTGTTTCATGCAGTCCAATCTCCAGTTTAATCCCACTTTTAACACCTTTGAACGATTGCTTTGGGCATCGCTAAAGCGTCTACGCTTGCTGATTTCTCCGCAACGCGCTTATCATTGCCCCGCTTAACAGTGTTATTAATCATCAGATTGTGTAAAAGTTGCTGCTTTGCAAATATCCGTCGAGCCTTGCGATTCGCTGAAGCGAGCCGGCCCGTATCCGTTTTCAGCCTCCTCTTTTGAGACCATATTTATGAGTAAGACCCTCATCATCGCCGAGAAACCTTCTGTCGCAAATGACATTGCGAAGACGCTCGGTGGCTTTACCAAGCACGATGAGTATTTCGAATCCGATCAATACGTATTGTCATCGGCAGTCGGCCATTTGCTGGAAATCGCGGTGCCGGAAGAATATGACGTCAAACGCGGCAAATGGAGTTTTGCCCATCTGCCGATGATTCCGCCGCATTTCGCGCTGAACCCGATCGCCAAGACGGAAGCGCGCCTGAAGGTGCTCAATCGCCTGATCAAGCGTAAAGATGTCACCGCACTGATCAATGCCTGCGATGCCGGGCGCGAAGGCGAATTGATTTTCCGCCTGATCGCGCAATACGCCAAAGCCAAGCAGCCGGTCAAACGGCTATGGTTGCAATCGATGACGCCGGGCGCCATCCGCGACGGTTTTGCCAATCTGCGCGAAGACAACGACATGCTGCCGCTGGCCGATGCTGCGCGCTGCCGCAGCGAAGCGGACTGGCTGATCGGCATCAACGGCACGCGGGCGATGACCGCATTCAATTCGAAAGAGGGCGGTTTTTACCTGACCACCGTTGGCCGGGTGCAAACGCCGACCTTGTCGATCGTGGTCGACCGTGAAGAGAAAATCAAGAAATTCGTGGCGCGTGACTTCTGGGAAGTACGCGCCGATTTTGTTTGCGCCGCCGGTATTTACGAAGGCCGCTGGCTCGACCGCGCACACAAAAAAGATGAAACCGATCCAGAAAAACGCGCCGAACGTTTGTGGAGCAAAGCGGCGGCCGAATCGATCGTCGCCGCCTGCCGCGGCAAGCAAGGCAGCGTGACCGAAGAGTCCAAGCCGACGACGTCGATGGCGCCTGGTTTGTTCGATCTGACCAGTCTGCAACGCGAAGCAAACTCGCGTTTCGGCTTCTCGGCAAAAAATACGCTGGGCCTGGCGCAGGCGCTGTACGAAAAGCACAAGGTGCTGACCTATCCGCGTACCGATTCGCGCCATCTGCCGGAAGACTATATCGACACCGTCAAGGAAACCTTGCGGACCGTCTCCGAGAATAATAACTACCAGCGCTTTGCTGCGGAAATTCTTAAAAAGAACTGGGTGCATCCGAACAAGCGGATTTTCGATAACACGAAGATCAGCGATCACTTTGCGATCATCCCGACCACACTGGCGCCGAAAAATCTGTCGGAACCGGAACAGAAACTGTACGACCTGGTCACGCGCCGTTTCATGGCGATCTTTTTCCCAGCGGCTGAATTTCAAGTGACCACCCGTTATACCGAAGTCTCCGGCCATCAGTTCAAGACGGAAGGCAAAGTCATGACCAACCCCGGTTGGCTGGCGGTGTATGGTAAGGAGGCCGCCGACGACAAAGACCCGGAAAACAGCGGCACGCTGGTGGCCGTTGCCAAGGGTGAAAAGGTACAGACCGACAAAATCACGGCCAACGCGCTGGTCACCAAACCGCCTGCGCGCTATACGGAAGCGACGCTGTTGTCGGCCATGGAAGGCGCGGGAAAATTGCTCGATTCGGAAGAGCTGCGCGATGCGATGGCCGGCAAAGGGCTCGGCACGCCGGCGACGCGGGCGGCGATTATCGAAGGCCTGCTGAACGAAAAATACCTGTTGCGCGAAGGCCGGGAAATGATGCCGACGGCCAAGGCGTTTCAGCTAATGACGCTATTGCACGGCCTGGGCGTGGACGAATTGACCGAACCCGAACTGACCGGCGAATGGGAACACAAACTGGCGCAGATGGAGCGCGGCAATATCAGCCGCGAAGAATTCATGCGCGAGATTGCGCAGATGACCCAGATCATCGTCAAGCGCGCCAAGGAATACGATAACGATACGATCCCCGGCGATTACGCCACATTGCATACGCCATGCCCGAATTGCGGCAGCGTCGTGAAGGAAAACTACCGCCGTTTCGCTTGCACAAAATGCGAATTCTCGATGAGCAAGACACCTGCCGGCCGCCAGTTTGAAATCCCGGAAGTGGAGCAATTGCTGACCAACCGCACCATCGGACCGTTGCAGGGTTTCCGTTCAAAAATGGGACGCCCGTTTGCCGCGATTCTGAAAATATCGCGCGATGAAGAGATCAAGAATTTCAAACTCGAATTCGATTTCGGCCAGAACGATGGCGAAGGCGAGGGCGGCGAGCCGGTTGATTTCACCGGACAGACTGTGCTCGGGCCTTGTCCGAAATGCGCAGGCAATGTCTACGAGATGGGTCTGGCGTATGTTTGCGAACATTCCATGGCCAAACCGAAGACCTGCGATTTCCGTAGCGGCCGGATTATTTTGCAGCAGGAAATTCTGCCTGAGCAAATGGTCAAATTGCTCAACGACGGTAAAACGGATCTGCTGCCGGGTTTTGTCTCGCAGCGCACACGCCGGCCGTTCAAGGCCTTCCTGGTCAAAGGTAAGGACGGTAAGGTGAGCTTTGAATTTGAAGAGCGCAAGGCCAAGGCGCCCGCCAAAGGTAAGGCCGGGGCCAAGGCCGAGGCGGACAATGGCGCGGCTGACGAAACCAGTGCACCGGTAGCGAAAAAGGCGGCGGTCAAGAAAGCCGCGGTCAAGAAGATTGCGGCCAAACCGCCGGTCAGAAAAGCGACGCCGAAAAAAGCTGCAGCAGCGTAATTTTCAATGTTGCCATAACGCATTTGTCTCAAAAAACAACGCTTTTTTAGCGCGTTGACACAAAATCATCCCGGATGGATTCGCCTCTTAGTAGGCGACCATTTGCGCGTCTGCGCCTTCGAGCGCGTATTAAATATCACTTTTATTTTTGTGATTTGCCCCGTTCTTGTTGCCAAAAATCAATAGTATTTTTATTTAAAAAAATACCGGGCATGCTAGATTCTGCAAAGTAAAAGAATAATCAAAGGCAGAGGCACGGCATAGGGAAACGCATTTCTCGAACGTAATATCGGGGGAATGGCGTTATAAAAAAATGTTCTGATCAGGGGAGATCGACAAATGCAAACCAAAAAGAGTTTGTTGCCGCAGCTATCAGTATTGGCTATCGCTTTATCGGCAGCACTGGCGCCTATTGGGGCCAATGCCGATCAGACGGTCAGCACCATCACAACCACTCCTCTGAGCACCGCGGCCGGGGTCACTGAAAACGTGACGATCACCGCAACGGGAGCGATCGTTGTCGGTAATAACCTGAATGTTGTGGCAATTAGTAATGCCGGCACCATCACCACGCTCACCAACAGCGGCGCAATTCTCAGCGGATTCGCTATCAACATTACCGGCAACGGCACGATCGGTACGATTGTCAATACCGGTACGCTTGTCGGCAATATTGTGAGTGTGTCCACGACCGATCTGACGATCAACGGCGGCACCGGAACGGTATTCGGACTTCTTGGTTCCGCTTCACTTACCGCCCCCGGCGTGATCCTGAACAGGAGTTCGAATGTTGTTTTTGCATCGGGCAACACAACGCTAAACGACAATATCGATGTCGGCGGCGGGGCGGTTAACGTAACCGGCGCGACGCTGCAGATATATAACACGGTCGCCGTCGTCGGCAACTACAACCAGAGTGCGGGCGCGACTTTACAGATTGGCGCTGGCGCCGATGGCAGCACTACTGGTTCGATCATCGTTGCCGATAGCGCGACCATCGCTGCAGGTTCAACGGTAAAGTTGACGCCGCTTAGCTATGGTTATGCAGCGGGACAACGCTATGTGATCGTCCGGGCAGCACCCGCCGGCACTAATTTCAACGACGGCGCTTTACAGACGTCCGCCGCCAATTTCAGCGGTATTGTGACCGGCCAGACGGTGCTCGACGGCGGCTATGCCTATCTGGTAATTGCGTTAGCGAACACGCCTACGCCGACGCCAAATCCAGATCCGATCCCGATTCCGGTCGAGTTAGCCAAGATACCGAGCGCATCGGCATCGTTGGCCGGCCTCCTGAACTACAAGGGTGTTAATGCCAGATTACTGAACCTTTACGATGCGGCCGATGCGATCAATTCGACGGCGGCAGCCAATCATGCGGGGGAGCAATTAAGTCCGAGCGCCAACACGGTGGCGGCCATGCAATCGGCGGCGGCATCGACCGCCGAAGTGGAAGACGTGGTGGGGGCGCATATCGATGGCTTGCGTTTGGCGCAAGCGCAAGGCAGCAGCGGGATATCTGCCGGCGACGGCTCGGCGAATCGGGGCGTCTGGGGGCAGGCCTTTGGCGGCCAGGCCAATCAAGGCCTGCGTGACGGCATTGCCGGTTATCATGCCGGCTACAACGGGCTGTTGCTGGGCGCGGATACGCTGGTCAGCGAAAACTTGCGTCTCGGCGGTTTGTTCAGCTATGCCAATACCTCGGTGGCCAACACCGACGACAACACCGGCAGTTCCGCCCATGTCGTCTCGTATGGTTTGATGGGCTACGCTGGGTATACCGCCGAACAGTGGTATACGGATTTCTCGGCGGGCGCGGTACGACATCAGTTCGATACGGTGCGCAGCATCAATTTCACCGGTTTTTCCGGCAGCGCCAATGGCCATTTCAATGGCACGCAATATGTGGCGTCGGCCCGGGCCGGTTATCCGATCAAGCTTGATTCCATGATGACGCTGACGCCAATCGCAGGCCTTAGCTACAGCGGCTTGACGCAGGATGCCTATACGGAAAGCGGCGGCAACGGCGCTGCCTTGAATGTGCGTTCCGGCAAAAGCACTTCCGTCAGGAGCGAGATCGCGGCCAAGTTGGAGCGCGTGTTCGCCTGCAGCTATGGCGACATCGTGCCGTCGGCGCAATTAGGCTGGCGTCATGAATTCCATAAGGATGCGCAGCAATCGGTGGCCAGCTTTGCCGCCGACGGATCCAATTCGACCGGTTTCACTTCCTTGGGCCCCACACCGCTGAAAGATACCGCCGTACTTGCCCTTGGCGTGACGCTGATGCGCAGCAACAATTTGTCTTTATCTGCGAAGTACATGGTTGAAGCCGGATCAGCTTATGTTGCCCAGACCGTCGATCTGCGCTTGCGCTATCAGTTCTGATAATCGATCGTCAGCGGCGCATGGTCGCTGAAGCGGGCCTCTTTGTAGATGGAGGCTTTTTTCGCTGCCGCGGCGATGCCAGCCGTGGCAACTTGATAATCGATGCGCCAACCAACGTTGTTGGCCCATGCCTGGCCCCGGTTGCTCCACCAGGTATAGGCTTCATCGGTGGTGGCCGGATGCAGGCGTCGATAGACATCCACTAATCCCAATTCATTGAAAATCTGGGTCATCCAGGCGCGTTCTTCCGGCAAAAAGCCGGAATTTTTCTTATTGCCCTTCCAGTTTTTCAGATCGATTTCCTGATGGGCGATATTCCAGTCGCCGCAGATCACCACTTCGCGCCCGCTTTGTTCGAGTTCCCGCAGGTGTGGCAGGAACGCTTCCATGAAACGGAATTTCGCCAGTTGACGTTCCTCGCTGGAGGAGCCGGATGGGCAGTACAGGGAAATGACGGTCAAATCGCCGAAATCGCATTCGACATAGCGGCCTTCGGCATCGAATTCGGTATTGCCGAAACCGATGCGGACCGCGTCCGGTTCGCGCTTACTATAGACGCCTACGCCGGAATAGCCCTTTTTCTCGGCATAGTGAAAATGACCGACATAGCCGGACGGGGACAAAAATTGTTCCGTCATGTCGGCGGCCTGGGCTTTTAATTCCTGGACGCAGATGAAGTCCGGGGCGGTGGCGGCGATCCATTCGAAAAAGCCTTTGCGGGCAGCAGAGCGGATACCGTTGAGATTGGCGGAGATGATGGTTGGCATAGGGCGGATGGCTGAGGAAAATTGAAGACGTAGGATAACCGATTGTGCATCGTCGGCCACGAATTCACCCGCCAACCCCGCGAAGCATTAAAATTGCGCCTGATATTTTTGATTATCTATTTAGTGGAATTTATTTTGAGCAATCTAAGACAGGATTTCATCGAATTCGCGGTTTCCGCCGATGTGCTGCGGTTCGGCGAATTCGTGACCAAGGCCGGCCGCACCTCCCCTTATTTTTTCAACGCCGGGATTTTCTGCGATGGCGCAACGCTGGGACGCGTGGCACAGTTCTATGCGCGCACGCTGCTCGATTCCGGCATCGAATTCGATATGTTGTACGGCCCCGCCTACAAAGGCATCACGCTGGCGTCGGCGACCGCGGTGGCGCTGGCAGGTCTGGGACGCAATGTGCCGTTTGCGTATAACCGCAAGGAAGCCAAGGATCACGGCGAGGGCGGCACGATTGTCGGCGCCAAATTGCAGGGGCGGGTGGTGATTGTGGATGATGTCATTTCGGCCGGCACCTCGGTGCGCGAATCGGTGGACATGATTCGCGCCGCCGGCGCCACGCCTGCGGCAGTAGTGATTGCGCTGGACCGGATGGAACGCTCCGGCAAAGACGACGCCTTGTCGGCCAACTCAGCCGTGCAGGAAGTGACGCAACAATACGGCATGCCGGTTATTTCGATCGGCAATCTGAATGATCTGTTCGACTATATTTCGGGCGCAGGCGCCGATCCGCGCCTGCTGCAGCATACGGCCGCCGTTGCCGCATACAGAGCGCGTTACGGCATTTGAATAAGCGCTTCTTCAGCGCTTATTCAAGGCTTATTCAAAGCTTATTTAGCATGTCATTGCCGTAGTTTTTGTTTCAACAATTCGGTCAACTGCGCCGGATTAGCCTTGCCGCGGCTGGCTTTCATCGCCTGCCCGATCAAGGCATTGATGGCCTGTTCTTTGCCGGCGCGGAATTCTTCGACCGACTTGGCGTTGGCCGCCAGTACTTCGTCGACAATCTTTTCCAGT
>DATMOE010000087.1:0-4405 GCA_035568435.1 Herbaspirillum sp.
CGCTCATGCTGTCCAGATTGTTTTCCAGCAAAAACATATGTCCGTAAAGCGGCTCGGCGGTCTTATAAAAGTCGTTGGTAGTATGCTGCGCCGCGTGCTGGCGATAACAGGCGCTGGCAACCGCATCGAATGCAAAATGGCGGCATTTTCGCGCCAGCCGTATAACGAACTCAAGATCGCCTGCGCCCAATGCATCCAAGTCGAAAAACAGATCATCGGCGAGCTGCCTTCGATCGAAAATACTAGCGGTAAACGCGGTGTAATTGCCGAAGGCAAGCAGACCGGCCTGATCGTCGCGGTCGCCGGCGTACGAGGCGCGGGCATATCCCGCGTGCGGCGCGGCATTCACGGCATTGCCATCCACGTCAACCCGCTGGAGCGGCGTATAAGCCATCACGCAATGCGGCTGGTCCTTCAGCAGGCGGATCAGCTTACTGAAATGCCCCGGCAAAACGAAGTCGTCGGCGCTGATCAAGGCGAAATAACGTCCGCTGCCGCTGCGTAGCGCCAGATTCCAGTTATACATCGCGCTCATGTTGAGCGCATGCCGAACGTAGCTGACGCGGGGATCGTGCACATACGACTGCATTATCTGCTGGGTGTTATCAGTGGAGCAGTTATCCAGCACCACCACTTCGAACTCGGTAAAGTCCTGCCCCAGGATGCTATCCAGGCAGACGGCCAAGAAACGTGCGTAGTTATAAGTGGTGACAACGACGGTCAATTGCGGCGACATTACTACTCCGGATAAGGAAATACTGGAAATGCTGAACAGCGAGCGCGCTTAGGCCTCGTTGAACCGATGTTGCTCAGTTAATGACAGACCGAAATCCTCGTTTGCGCACGCCGTCAATTCGACGCCTTCAAACATCAAGGTATCCCCCACCAATTTGTCTTCGTAATATTCTGATTCGAATAAACCAGGGAAACGCATCAGAGAAGTAACCAGTTTATGCAATGGCCCCGGCGCTAAATAATAAGCGCCTCCGGTTGCCCATGGACGGAAAAACGGGCGTCCATACGAACGCTTGTTAAGCGCTGGATCTTGACATTTGTTCCAATGCCAATTGCGGTCATGCGATGTACCGGACACCGGCAATCCGGCATAGCTATCCTGGTCATACAAGTGGCCGGTAAATGTCCGCAGCTTGCCGGGGTCCATCAGCATCTGATCGTCATCGACCTTCAGCACGCCGACATTCGGCCCGATATTTTCTCTGACCCAAGTGAAAGCGGCGATAACCTTGCGCGGCAGGCTTTCATAGTTATCGGGCGTCTCGACCTGAATGGCTTTGGCATGCACAATCGGCGCTGTATCGGCACCGCTAACGATCAGGTACTCGATACCCGCTGCATCAAACTGAGCTGCCAGACTCAGCGCTTTATCTTCATATTTTTTACAACTGATCAGTAATGCGATATTACGAATATGGGACGATCGCCGGTTCACCAGCTTGTTGTACTCCGCCAACAAGGCGTGACTGTAAGGCGCCAAAACAATCGCATTTTTCAAGTGTCGGATGGCATTCATCAAATTGCCGCGCGACATTTCGATCTGAAAGCGCTTGTAATCCAGCACCCATTTTCGGCCGGACGTAATATAAGGATATTCTTTCTCGATGCTATTGCATTTGTTGAGAATATGGCCGGCGGCCAATGGCGTTATGGATTCGTGCAGTAAAGCTTCAAGGCGTGCTTCATAACTCATGTCGATCCTCCCTTTCGATCGTCGATGACAGTCCCATATCCTCGAAATCTTCGATCGGATGCAACGGGATGCCTTCAAACATTAAAAGATCGCCGACCAGCTTGTCTTCGTAATATTCGCCATCGACCTGCGCAGGAAATCGAATCATTGAAATGATTAATTTTTCCAGTGCTGTCGGACCGATAAAATAGGCCGCTCCGCCCGCCCAGGGCCGATAAAACGGGCGGCCGTAAACACGCGCGTTCAAGGCGGCGTCTTGGCATTTATTCCAATGCCAACAACGATCGTGCTCGGTGCCGACAGCTATCGGCCTGCCGGCATACTCGATTTCTTTTGCCAAGAATTGATCAAGCAAGCCCTGCAACTTCGCAGGCGACTCGATCGACATATCATCATTGATTTTCAAAATACCGACGTTGCTACCGATATTTTCGTAAACCCAAGTGCAAGCGGCAAACACCTTGGACGGCAAACTTTCATAATTATCCGGCGCATCAACCTGGATCGCGCGAGGGTGATCGATTGGATCGGTATCGGAACCGGTGACCAACGCATATTCCATGTTGCATGCATCGAATTGCTTAGCCAACCCAAGTGCTTTGTCTTCGTATTTTTTGCACGTAATAATCAACGCAATATATTTAAACGCCGCTGCATCCTGTATATGAAGCGCCTTATATTCCCGCACCAAATCAAGCATATAGGGAACCAGTCCGATGGCGGCTTTCAGATGCCGTTTTGCGCGCCCAAGATTGCTGCGGGCGATTTCGATTTGATAGCGTTTATATGCCAGCACCCACAAAAATCCTGTCGGGAAATAAGAATTATCTTTTTCGATCGCCTCACACTCGCGCAAAAGACTATTCCAATTCAGGGGCGATATCGGCGCCTCGAATATTGCGGTCGTGCGTTTATCAAAATCCATGTCGATATTCCACAAAAATAGATGTTTTTTTTATGCTTAATTTGGCTTTGAAAAATGCAACTTGGAACGCATTCTAGTAACCCAATTTCTTAATTTCCCACCGCGTCGCAACGCGCCCGATAATGCGCTCGAATTCTTCACTCCAGTCGTGCGATAGATGCTTCAGAAGCAAACTCTTGGCCGCCCTGGTAATGGACGAGCGCACGGTATTGCTGGTCAGCAGCATGTGCAGATTGACCGACAGCATTTCGACATTGCCGACTGGGTGCATCAAGGCATTACGGCCGTGATACAAGCCGATGTGGCGATAGGTTTCCAGATCCGACAGGCACACCGGCACGTCCAGTTCAAACGCCTCCCAGATCGTCAACGGCTGCGACTCGCTGCCGCTGGCCAGTACAAATGCATCTGCGGAGGCTAGCTGCGCCAGGGTTGCATCGTTGGATTGCTCCCCCATAAAACGGTAACGTTCGGGATGCGCCTGCGCCAGCGTTTTGATGCCGGACTTCATCTCCAGGTATTTACCGATGATGACCACTTCGACCTCATCCTTGATTTTTTTATCGAGCAAATCGACTGCCTGGATCGTATCTTCCATCCGTTTTCTCGGCTCAATGGTGCCGATGCAAACGATGCGCTTTTTCTGTTTCGGCGCCTGCTCGACCGGGTCGCGCTTATAAATCGCGTCGTTCCAGAACGGCAGCACCTGCACATCGGCCGGGCTATCGAACAAAAAGCTGCCATACACTTTCTTTTGATACTCGGTCTGGAATACGATCTGCGTAGCGTGCTTGAAACCGGCGGCCAACTGCGGAAACAACAGCAACATATCGCGACCGATCTCGGTTTCATGAATCCACCAGATCACCGGACATTTCACCGCGGCTTGGGCGACATGCGCACCGCACATCAAGGTATTGGCGATCACCAGGTCCGCCTCTTGCACATTGTCGACGATAGGCACACCCAAAGCCTGAAACTGCTTTTTGATTTCCCCTTCCCCTTTCAAGCGCGACATCACGGACACTTCATGCTGCTGCACAAGCCGTTCAGCCAGGCGCAGCATTGCAATACTGGCGCCGGTGGTATAAAACTCGTCGTTCAACAATAAAATCTTCATCCACATCCTTAATCGCTCACCGCCCATACGCCGGCCGGACCCAATAACCCAGTCGCAATCTTAATGGCAATCGTAGAAGGGCTAAACGGCGAATAACGCCCTGAAATACCCCCAGGCGTTCTATTTAGTCAATTTTTGGTGTGTGAATGAACGCCGCCACGCATGATAAACTTCGCCCCACGCTGCTAGCGGCTTTCTCAACCCGTCATCAACCCGTCAAAGTAAGGTCGAAACCCCCTTTGGAAACCTCATGAACGTCATTATTCTGGCTGCCGGCCTAGGCAAACGCATGCAGTCGGCACTGCCGAAAGTCTTGCATCCCTTGGCGGGAAAACCCCTTTTATCGCATGTCGTCGACACCGCACGCGCCCTGTCGCCATCGCGGCTGTGCGTGGTGTATGGCCATGGCGGCGATGCCGTACCTTCTCTGCTGGCCGCGCCGGATCTGGCCTTTGCGCTGCAAGAACCGCAACTCGGCACCGGCCATGCCGTCATGCAGGGGCTGCCCCATCTGGACGATGCCGTACCGACCTTGATCCTCTATGGCGACGTGCCACTGACCCGCGCCACCACCTTGCAGCGTCTGCTCGAGAGCGCCGGCAACGACAAACTGGGGATTCTGACCATTGACATGGCAGACCCCAGCGGCTAC
>DATMOE010000088.1:0-5219 GCA_035568435.1 Herbaspirillum sp.
GTTTTTGCGCACTTCGGCCAGCGTCAGATTGCCGCGGTTACGACCAGCGTCGAAGATCGGTAGCGTCAACTGCGGCGCAAACGACCATAGGCCGCTGCCGGAAGCAAACAGACCGCCCAGCGAGGTGCTTGCGCTGCCGAATGCGGCCGTTAGCGAGATGCGCGGGAAAAATGCTGCACGGGCCGCACCGATGTTTGCATTGGCCGCCAACAGGCGTTGTTCGGCGGCGCGAATGTCTGGACGGCGTGTCAACAGGTCCGACGGCAGGCCGGCCGGAATGTCTGCGATGATGTTCTCGTCCGAAAGCGTCGGCGACGCCGGCAGGTTTTCAACACGTGCGCCAACCAGCAATGTCAGCGCATTATCTGCTTGCGCACGCTGCCGTTTCAAAGTCGCCACCGCAGTGCGAGCCGATTGCACCAGGGTGTTCGAGAGGGTTAGATTCAGCGATGAATCGATGCCGACATCGAAACGCTTCTGGGCCAATGTGTAATCCGTTTGACGGCTGTCGAGCGTTTGCTGCGCAATCGCCAACTGCTCGGCAAACGAGCGCTCCGCCAAATATGCTTGCGCAACTTGCGCGACCAACGTGATATGCACCGATTGACGCGCTTCTTCAGTCGCCAGATACGACGCCAGCGCCGATTGGCTCAGGCTGCGCACACGGCCGAAGAAATCCAGTTCGAATGCCGCCAGGCCGAGATTGGCCTGAAAGATGTTGCCTGTCAGGGGCTGGCCGGTCGGCGACTCGATGGCGGGTAGACGCTCGCGCGTGGCACTGGCATTGACGTTGACGTTGGGCAGGCGATCCGCGCTGGTGATGTTGTACTGCGCGCGCGCCGCTTCGATGTTCAATATCGCGGTGCGTAGATCACGATTGTTTTCCAGCGCGGCTGCAATCAATGCCTGCAAATGTTGATCAGGAAAGAACTCGCGCCAGCCTAGCGTTGCCGCTTCACGATCGGCGCCGATGGCCGAGGCCGAGTTGATGTTGTCGGGATAAGTGGCATCCACGGGCGCAGCCGGCCGGTGATAGACCGGGTTCAGCGAGCAGGCCGACAGCACGCCTGCGGCCAGCATCGTCGCACTCAATATCGCCAGACGGTGTTTTGAAAAATTAAACATGCTGATCCTTCCCATTATTGTCCGGCGCATCGCCATGGCCGAGTGCAGGCGTTCCGGGCGATGGATTGCCAGCCGGATTTTTAGCTTTCTTTTTGCCCGAGAAAATGGTCCGCACCACCACGAAGAACACCGGTACGAAGAACACCGCCAGCGCGGTGGCCGTAATCATCCCGCCCATCACGCCGGTGCCGATGGCGCGTTGGCTGCCGGAGCCGGCGCCGGTTTTGATCGCCAGCGGCAGCACGCCCAGAATAAAGGCGAGCGAGGTCATGATGATCGGGCGGAAGCGCAGATGCACCGCTTCGAGCGTCGCTTCCATCAAGCCCTTGCCTTGCGCCTGCAGGCTTCTGGCGAATTCGATGATCAGAATCGCATTTTTCGCCGACAGGCCCACCACCGCAATCATCCCGACCTTGAAGTACACGTCGTTGGGCATGCTGCGCAAGGTCACGCCAAGCAGCGCGCCCAAAATACCGAGCGGCACCACCAACATCACCGACAGCGGAATCGTGGTGCTTTCATACAGCGCAGCCAATACCAGGAATACGGCCACCAGCGACAGCAGATACAGCGCCGGCGCTTGCGAGCCGGAGGTTTTTTCTTCCAGCGACTGGCCGGTCCATTCGTAACCGATGCCGGGCGGCAGTTTGGCGATGAAGTTTTCCATTTCCGTCATCGCTTCGCCGGTGCTCTTGCCGGGCGCCGCGCCGCCGGCAATCTTGAATGCCGGATAGCCGTTGTAGCGAATCAATTGCACCGGGCCGTTGATCCATTTGGAGGTGGTGAATGCCGAGAACGGCACCATCGCGCCGGCCGTGTTGCGGGCAAACAGCTTGCCCAGATCATCCGGTTGGCGGCGTTCCGGCGCATCGGCTTGCACGATCACGCGTTGCTGCCGGCCTTGATTCGGGAAGTCGTTGGCGTAAGCCGAACCCAACGAGGTCGACAAGACGCTATTGATGGCGGCAAAGGTGACGCCGAGCGCGCTGGCTTTGTCGCGGTCGATATCGAACTCCAATTGCGGTGCGTCTTCCAGCCCGTCAGGCCGCACGCCGGTGACGATCTTGCTTTGCGCAGCCATGCCCAGCAACTGATTGCGCGCTGCCAGCAATGCGGCGTGGCCAAGGCCGGCACGGTCCTGCAGGCGCAGCGTGAAGCCGACGGCATTACCGAGTTCGGGAATCGGCGGTGGATTCAGCGGGAACGCCATGGCGTCCTTGATTTGCATGAGGGCGCCGAATGCCCTGCCGGCAATGGCGTCGGCCGAATCGGCCGGGCCGCGTTCGGACCAGTCTTTCAACGGCACGAACACCAGACCCGCATTCTGACCGTTACCCGAGAAGCTGAAACCGAGCACGCCGACCACATGTTGCACGCCCGGTTGCTTGAGGAAGTAAGATTCCACTTTTTTTACTACTTCCAGGGTGCGGTTTTGACTGGCGCCGGCGGGCAACTGAATGTTGGTCAGGATATAGCCCTGATCTTCATTCGGGAGGAACGAATCGGGCAGGCGCGTGTATAACAGCGCGACGCAGCCGAGTATCAGCGCATACACCAGCATCGTACGGCCGGTTTTGGTCAGCAAACGGCCGATGACGCCTTGATAGCCATTTGCGGTGGTGCTGAACTTGCGGTTGAACCAGCCGAAGAAACCTTTGCGTTCATGATGCGAACCGGCTTCGATCGGCAGCAGGATGGTGGCGCATAAAGCAGGGGTCAGCGTGAACGCCATGAGGACCGAGAACACCATCGATGCAATCATCGACAGCGAGAATTGACGGTAAATCTGACCGACCGCGCCGCCGAAGAACGACATCGGCACAAACACCGCGATCAGCACCAGCGTGATACCGATCAGCGCGCTGGTAATTTGCCCCATTGCTTTGATGGTGGCGTCTTTCGGCGACAGACCTTCCTGGCTCATGATGCGCTCGACGTTTTCCACCACCACAATCGCATCGTCGACCAGAATACCGATGGCCAGCACCATGCCGAACATGGTCAGCACGTTGATCGAAAAACCGAACAGCAGCAAGGTGGCAAATGTCCCGAGCAGCGCGACCGGCACCACGATGGTCGGGATGATCGTGTAGCGAATGTTTTGCAGAAACAGATACATCACCAGGAACACCAGCACGATTGCTTCGACCAGCGTTTTGATGACTTCTTCGATCGAAATCTTGACGAATTTGGAGGTGTCGTAAGGGATCTCATATTTCATGCCGACCGGGAAGTACTTCGACAGTTCTTCCATTTTCTGTCTAACCAGGGTGGCGGTACCCAGCGCATTGGCGGTAGGCGAGAGTTGCACGCCAATCGCGGAAATCGGATGACCGTCGATACGGGCTGACGTCCCATAGGCCTGTCCGCCGATTTCAATGCGCGCCACATCGCGCAGCCGGACCACCGAACCGTCGGGGTTGGCGACCAAGACGATTTTGCCGAACTCTTCGACCGACGATAGCTGGCCGGTGACGACCACGGTGGCCGCAATCTGCAGCGATGAATCGTTAGGCAGATCGCCCAGCGTGCCGGAGGCGACTTGCGCGTTTTGCGCTTTGATCGCATTCGATACGTCGTCCGGCGTCAGTTTGTAGCTGTACAACTTGGCCGGGTCGATCCAGATTCGCATGGCGCGCTCGGTGCCGAACAGTTGCGCAGTGCCCACGCCAGGTACGCGGCGAATTTCGTTGAGTACGTTACGCGATGCATAATCGCCCAGCGCCACCGGGTCCAGCTTGCCGTCTTCCGACGAAATCGTGATGAATTCCAGGAAGTTGCTGCGCGACTTGACGACTTGCACACCTTGTTGCGTGACCGAAGCAGGCAAGCGCGCTTCCACCCGTTTCAGGCGGTTTTGCACATCGACAGCGGCCAGATCGGGGTTGGTTGCATTGGAGAAGGTGACCGTGATGGTCACCGCGCCGGGTTGACTTTGCGACTCGACATATTGCAGGCCGTCGGCGCCGTTCAGTTCCTGTTCGATCAGGCTGGTGACGCTTTCGTCCATCGTCTGGGCGGTCGCGCCGGGGTAGGCCGCGGTAATGACGATGGTCGGCGGTGCGATATTCGGATATTGGGATACCGGCAGTTTGGTAATCGACAGGGCGCCGGCGAGCATGATAAAAATTGCCAGCACCCAGGCAAAAACCGGGCGTGTAATAAAAAACGATCCCATCGGTGATCCCCTTAGTTCGTTTTAGTTTGTGCTGCAGGAGCAGCCGCAGCCGGCTTTGGCTGGGCAACTGGCGAGGCCGCTGGGGCCGCCGCCTTGGATGGTTTGTTCCACGGCACCGTGGTGACAGTCGCGCCCGATTTAACTTTCTGCAGGCCTTCGACGATCACGCGGTCGCCGGGTTTGAGGCCGCTCTTGATAATCCAGACATCGCCTTGCGAAGCGCCGGTAGTCACCGGTTGCGCGCGGACTTTGTTGTCGGCGCCCACCAGCATGACGACCGATCCGCCGACATCGCGCACCACCGCCTGTTGCGGCAGGACGATCGCGTTGTCATCGACGCCTTGTTCCAGCCGTGCGCGCACATACATGCCGGGCAACAGCGTACGCTGCGGGTTAGGGAATTCGGCGCGCAAGGTGATGGCGCCGGTGCTTTCATCCACGCTGATATCGGAAAATAGTAATTTGCCGGGCTGTGGATAAGGCTGGCCATCATCGGTCACCAATGTGACTTTGGCCTGGCCATTACCGATGCTTTTGAGTTTGCCGTCAGCCAATGCCTTCTTCAGGCGCAACACTTCATTGCTCGATTGCGTTAAATCGACATAGATCGGATCGAGTTGCTGAATGACCGCCAGTTGCGTCACATCGGCTTGGCCGACCAGCGCGCCTTCGGTCACCAAGGCACGACCGATGCGGCCGGAAATTGGCGCGGTGACGGTGGCGTATCCCAGGTTCAGTGCCGCGGTTTGACGCGCAGCTTTGGCGGTCAGCACATCGGCTGCGGCGGTTTTTTCTGCGGCGATTGCATCATCGTATTCCTGCTTACTGACCGCATTGATGGCCACCAGCGGTTCATAACGCTTGGCTTTCGCCGCAGTTTGCGCTGCCGTGGCTTCGGCGCGGGCTTGCGCGGCCT
>DATMOE010000089.1:0-4287 GCA_035568435.1 Herbaspirillum sp.
TCGCCGCGCAGGTGCAGTGCGAGCAAGCCGCCTAGCATTGCCATCGGAACCACCCCCAGTATCAACAGAGCGTGGCGCAGGGTTTTGAATTCGGTGTACAGCAGCGCCGCCATGACCGCCACGACCAGGGACATGACGAGCAGCAGGCGCGCTTCGGCGCGTTGCGCGTTTTCAAATTGACCGGCCCATTCCAGACGGAAGCGACTGTGGTCGAACTTCAATTCGCTTTCGATGCGGCGCTGCGCTTCGGCCAGATAGTCCGACAGCGCCCGGTCACGATTGTCGATGCGGATGGTCAACTGGCGCTTGCCAAATTCGTGCGCAATCGTGCTCTCACCCATTTTCAATTGAATGGAAGCGACCTGCTTGAGCGGTATCTGTGCGCCCGAAGACGAGGTCAGGACCAGATTGCCGATCTGTTGCGGATCGGCTGCGGCGCTGCGCGGCAGGTGCAGAGCGATATTGTGCACACGATCGCCGTTATACACCTGGCCGATCGCGGCGCCGCCGATGGCGTTCTGCACCAGTGACATGATGTCGGCCGTGTTGATGCCGTAACGAGCGGCCGCATCCTGATTGGCCGTGACGACAATTTGCGGAATCGGCGGCTCCTGGAAAATTGAGGCTTGCGCCGTCCCCGGGACTTTACGCAGCAGATCGACAATGCGTCCCGCGAAGACGCGCATCTGCGGCAGATCGTCGCCGTAGACGCGCAGTACCAGAGGGCTGTGCGCGCCGCCGACCATATCGTTGACACCATCGACGATAGGCTGGCTGATCCCGATGTCCATGCCAGGCAATTGCTTGAGCCGGGCATTGAGCTTGCGCACGAATTCGGCCTTGGTTTCGCCATCGGTCCATTGGCTGTAGGGTTTCAGTCCCACGGCCGATTCGGTATGGGACGGTGTCCAGGGATCGGTGCCGGTGTCGTTGCGTCCGGTCTGCGTCACGATATAAGACACCTCTGGAAACATCTTGACGGCGCGGCGCAATTCGGCTGCCATTTCACTGGCTTTGTCGAGCGACAGCCCGGTCGGCATCTGGACCTGCAGCCAGAGCGTCCCTTCGTCAAGTTCCGGCAGGAATTCGCGACCGATCGACATGCCAAGCAAGATCACCAGCGCCAGCGCCAGCGCGCTGAGCAGATAGGCGATAGATGGATGTTGCAACAGGTGCGTCAAGGCCTTGCGATAAAAACGCTGCAGCGCTTGCAAGGTCCGGTTTTCGCGGATGTGGTGCGGCTTGCGCAATGCCATGTACGCCAGACCTGGAATCAGGGTGATCGCGCAAAGCAGCGCGCCCAGCAAGGCGAAGCCGACGGTATAGGCCATAGGCGCAAACAACTTGCCTTCGGCATGCTCGAAGGCGAGCAGCGGCAGGTAGGCCGTGATGATGATGCAAGTGGCAAAGAAGATCGGACGCGCCACGTGGTTTGCGGTCGCGATGACCACCGCCGGCGTTAAATGTTCGGTCGGGTTTTTTTCGCGCAGCCGCAGGATGGCTTCGATGACGACAATCGCGCCGTCGACGATCACGCCGAAATCGATCGCGCCGAGGGAAAACAGATTCGCCGGCATTTTTGTGAAATGCATCAGGATGAAAGCCATCACCAGCGACAGTGGAATCGTCACGGCGGCAATCAGTGCGGCGCGCGGACTGCCGAGAAAAAGGATCAGGACAATACACACCAAGCCGACGCCTTCGACGACCGTATGCGAGACTTTGTCCACCGTCGATCGCACCAAGTCGTCGCGGTCGATAAAGGGGACAATCTTCACGCCCATCGGCGCCATCTGCTTATTCAATTCTTCGACGCGTTGATGGATCAGCTTGAGTACCTGCGACGGATTTTCGTATTTGAGCAGATCGACGACGCCTTCTATCGTATCGGGATTGTTGTTTTTGCCAAGAATGCCTTCGCGCACCTGATGGCCGAATTGCATGTGCCCGACATCGCGCACCAGAATCGGTACCCCGTTGCGTTGCGCGATGACGATGTTGCCGATGTCCTTGAGACTAAGCACCCGCCCCACACCACGCACGATATAGGATTGTTCGCCGCGGCTGACGCGGCCGCCACCGGCAATGGCGGAATTGTTGTTGATGCCGTTGACCACGTCGTTGACTGCGATGCCGAAGCGCAGCAATTGGGCTGGATCGAGCTCTAGCTGGAACTCCTTGGTATAACCACCGAAATTGTCGACGTTGGCCACGCCCTGTATCTGATTCAATGCCGGTATCACCGTCCAGCGCTGAATTTCAGACAGATCCATCAGGTTTTTGGTTTCAGACTCCAACGTGTAGCGATAAATTTCTCCGGAAGGACCGGACACCGGATCAAGCCCCGGTGTAACGCCGGCCGGCAGGGTAACGCCCGTAATCCGTTCCATCACGCGTTGGCGTTCCCAATAGTCTTCAGCGCCGTCGCGAAAAACCAGCGTTATCAGCGACAGGCCGAAGGTGCTGGAAGAACGCATCGACACCAGTCCCGGCGTGCTGCCCAGCGCACGTTCCAGCGGCGTCGTGATTTGTTGCTCGATTTCCTCTGCGGCCAGACCGGGCACCTGGGTTGTTACCTGGCAGCCGACATCGGCCAGTTCCGGATACGCTTCCACCGCAATCTGGGTCCAGGAGTAGTAACCGAATACCGTCAGCAGCAAGGTCAGGACAATGATGACGATACGGTTGTGAAAGCAAAATGCCAATAGACGATTAATCATTTAGCAGCACTCCGCCTTTGACGACCACGCGATCGCCGCTCTTCAGTCCCGACAGCACATAGACACAGTCGGCTGCGTCGTCGCCGAGACGAACCTGGCGGCGTTCGAATGTCCACGGCTTGGTTTCGACCAGCACCGAGGTGCTGTCGTTGTTCATCAGCAGCGCCGACTGCGGCACGGCAATGCCCGAATCGCCGGGAACCGACACCTTGACGCTGGCAAACATGTTAGGTTTCAATGCGCCGTCGGCGTTGGGCAGGCGGATACGCACTTTCAGGCGGCGCGTGTCCGGCTCCAACGATGCGTTGACCGACGACACCGTACCCTTGAAGACACGGCCGGGATAGGCCGTCAAGGTGATCTCTGCGGCGCTGCCTGCGGTGACGGCAGCCACATCGGCTTCGGCGACATTGGCCGTCACAAAGACTTCATCGAGATTGGCAATGCTCATCAAGGTCGCGGTCGGGTCGTTCACGTTTGCGCCGCGCGCGACATTAAGCACGGTGACGACGCCGGCAACCGGTGCCGTCAACAGCAGCTCGCGACGCCTGTCGCCCGACTGTCCGCCCAAGATGCGCAGGCGCGAACGTGCACGCGTCAACTCCGCCTGAGCCTGGTGTAGCACACTCTCGGCCGTTTCGAGATCCTTGTCGGCTGCCGCACCTGCTTCCCGCACGCCGGCAGCGCGTTCTGCGGCACGCTGGGCGGCATCGGCGACGTCGCGCGCTTTGTCCTCATCGGCATAGGCTGCCGCCAGATCACCCGAATCGAGCACCGCCAATACCTGGCCGGCCTTGACGCTGTCACCCAGCCCCACTTTCAATGCCGTGATTTTTCCGGTCAGTGGCGTCAGCACATTGACCATCCGTGCGGGGTCGGCTTCAACCGTTGCGGGCAATATGACACTGCGTCCGCTTTGTGCTTTGGCAATCGCCTGCATGACCAGATGTGTTCGCAGCGGTGAATTTTCCGGGACGATATATTGTCCCTCCAGAACGCTGAATATGGCCACATCATCGGCAGTAGTCGATGCGCCCTTGTGGCACGCAGCAACTAAAAAAGCGAAGCCGAGGCAAATCGCAGTCATTTTTTTATTCGGTGTAAACGGCATGTTATTTCTCGCTTGATTGCAACGATTGTGTGAATCACTGTTTCGATACGTCAGCCACATGGGTCCGGTATTCGAGCTACGGTCGCGTATCCAGAGCACCCCACGTTTCCGGGGTGCTTGCATTGCCTATCTGAAATTGGCGTCGGCGAAATTCCGGCGTTGAGCGTATACCGCAACGCATATGACACTGAGGACGTACTCTGAATGTTGTGTGCGACAAAATCGGGGCGGCGCAGAGGTGTTTCGCTTCGCGAGCAAAACCGCTCGCGCTTTCCCGTTGACGACATTTTTGCGCCAGGCGGCGCACTCTAAAGGGACAACACACTAGCCGATGGAAATTTACCTATTTCGCACTAGCGCGCCATACATCCCAGTATGCTGATTTTCGTTTTGGCGACGAGGCGCTTCTGGCTGACTGGCAGCTTGTTGCGGTGTCCAGCCAAAAACCCAGTTATT
>DATMOE010000090.1:0-11613 GCA_035568435.1 Herbaspirillum sp.
GGTTTGCGCTGATTGAAAACGAGGCGCGGATTCGGCAGGGGCTGCGGGGGATTAGAACGATGTTGCGCGCGGATTCGTCGGGTAGTTAATTAACGGTAACGGCCGGGCTGCTATTGCCGGCTGTTGTTGCGAAATTCAGGGCAAGGCGGACTGGAGCGGGCTGTGGCGGATGGTTGTACTCCGTTCGTGTCATTCCGGGGCCTGCGGCCCCTCCCTTCTTTACCTCACTGCGCACAACCATCCGCCACAGCCCGCTCCAGTCCGCCTTGCCCTGAATTTCGCAACTTCTTAGCGCTATCGCTTCGCTATTAGTGATGGAGTTGCGCGTAGGCAAAATGGCGGCGGCGGCCGTGTACTTTAGGTTGTGCTGCGAAGAGCGAACCGATGATGTCGGCAATGATTTGTGTGAAATTCATGCTGTTCTCCTAAATCCGTAATTTAACGTGCGTCACTTTCAAGCCATTTGTTGCTGTCATCGTTTTGTTGTTGATGGCAAAAACGATTGGGAAACTATAGGCGTCTGGAGGCGGTAGATAAATAAGGCGATTTTGGAAAGACTGTATTAATTTCAGTGACAATAAAGCCGCCTACAAGCTAGATGCCGCTTGCTGCGGCGTGCGGTCCAGCAATGTCGATAACAGCACCGTACCCAAGCCGAGTACCGCCGTTGCCGCGCCCAGCCATGGCAGATCGGTCAGCGGCAATCCGGCGCCGATGACCAGGCCGCCCAACCAGGCGCCGGTGGCATTGCCCAGATTAAACGCGCCCTGATTCAGCGTGGAAGCCAGATTCGGCGCTTCCCTGGCCTTATCGAGTACGCGGATTTGCGCCGCCGGTACGATGGCAAATGCAAACGCTCCCCAGATGAACATGACGATCAAGGTCGGGATGCGGAAGTGAATTGCCTGGGAGAACAGCGTCAGTATCAGCGCGACTGCAACAAATAATGCGGCCATGACCGGCATCAATTTCCAGTCGGCCAGACGGCCGCCAAGCAAGCCGCCGACCGTAATGCCAGCGCCGAATAGCAGCAGTACCCAGCTTTCCTGTGTCGCGGTGAAGCCGGTGACGTCCAGCAAAAGATAGGCGATATACGTCAGCACGCTGAACATGCTGATCGATGCCAATGTGCTCACCAGCAACGCTAATTGCACCTGCGTCTGTGCGATGGCGCGGAATTCCATAAAAATACTGCTGCTTTGCATGGCGATTTTTGCCGGCAGGCAGCGCCACAGCAACACCACGGCGGCCAAGCCGATCAGCGTGATCGATGCGAACGTGGCGCGCCATCCTGCGATATGGCCGAGCGCCGTGCCGAACGGCACGCCCAGCACATTGGCCACGGTCAGGCCGGTGAACATCAGCGCGACCGCCTGGGCGCGCTTGTCGCGCGGCACCAACGTGGCGGCGACCACCGAGCCGATGCCGAAGAAAGCCGCATGGCAAAACGCGGTGACCACACGCGCAATCATCAGCATGGTGTAATTCGGCGCCAGCGCGCACAGCACGTTGCCGATGATGAAGAGCGTCATCAATCCGATCAAGGCCTGTTTGCGCGGCCATTTTGCGGTGACGATGGCGAGGATCGGCGCGCCAGCGGCCACCCCCAGCGCATAACCGGATACCAGCATGCCGGCCGCCGGCGCGCTCACGCCCAGATCGCGCGCGACATCGGGCAGCAAACCCATGATGACGAATTCCGTGGTGCCGATGCCGAATGCGGCGATTGCCAGAGCGAAGAGGGGCCAATACACGATGATGGGTTCCTGAAGAGAAAGGGCGGAGAAAGAGCGGGCAGTTTAATCTGTCGCGGGTAAATTTGCTGGAGGTGTTATCTTATTTAAACTAAAAATCGATCAACTATTGCGCGGGGACAATTTGGCAATGACTCAACCGCCGGTACAAAAGCGGGCCTGCGATTTACTGATTGTCGGCGGGGGCATCAACGGCGTCGGTATTGCGCGCGATGCAGTGGGTCGCGGCTTGGAAGTTATTTTGTGCGAACAGCATGATCTGGCGCAGCACACTTCCTCGGCCAGTACCAAATTGATCCATGGCGGTTTGCGGTATCTGGAGTATTACGAATTCGCGCTGGTGCGCAAGGCCTTGCAGGAACGCGAAGTGTTGCTGCGCGCCGCGCCGCATATTATTCGTCCCTTGCGTTTCGTTATGCCGCATGACGCCAGCCAGCGCCCGGCCTGGATGATTCGCGCCGGATTGTTCTTGTACGACTATCTGGCCAAACGCCGCTTTCTGCCGGGTTCGGCGTCGATTGCATTAAAGCGTCATGTCGCCGGTGCGGCGTTAAAAGACGATTATCGGCGCGCTTTCGTGTATTCCGACGGCTGGGTCGACGATGCCCGTCTGGTGGTGCTCAATGCACTCGATGCCAGCGAACGCGGTGCGCGCATCATGACCCGTACCAAATGCCTGTCGGCGCAACCCAGCGGCGCAGGCTGGTGCGCGCAGTTGCAGGAGGAGCAGGGCGCACGTACTGAAATCAGTGCACGCGCCATTGTCAACGCGGCCGGTCCCTGGACCGCGCATTTTGCCGACGCGATCAATGGCGGCCGGCATCGCTACGGTTTGCGCTTGATCAAAGGCAGCCATATTGTTGTGCCGCGGCTGTTCGACCATCCATTTGCCTACCTCTTTCAGAACCCGGATAAGCGCATTATTTTTGCGATTCCCTATCAAAACGATTTCACGCTGATCGGCACCACCGATCTGGAATACAAGGGCAACCCCGATCACGTCACGATCGATGCCGATGAGATCGCGTATCTGTGCGCCATGGCAAATCGTTATTTCACACGGCAGATTACGGCGCAGGATGTGGTCTGGACTTATTCCGGCGTGCGTCCCTTGCTCGATGACAGCGCGAAAAATGCCTCGGCAGTCACACGCGATTATCACTTGGAGTGCAATCGAAAGGGGCCGCCGCTGCTCAACGTCTGGGGCGGAAAAATCACCACGTATCGCAAGCTGGCGGAAGAGGCGATGGCGATCTTGGCGGAGCGGCTTGATGTGAGCGCCTTGTCCTGGACGGCTGCCGCGCCGTTGCCGGGCGGCGATTTGGAATACGCCGGAAAACTGGTCGAGCGTTACGATTTCGATGCCTTTTTGCAGCGCTTTTGCGCGGCATTGCCATGGCTGCCGCAACCGTTGGCGGCACGCTATGCGCATTGCTACGGCACCCGCGCCGGCCGCATGCTGGGCGGCGCCGCGCAGATGTCGGATCTGGGCGAGGAATTGGCGCCGGGTCTGTTTGCGGTGGAAGCCGGTTATCTGGTCGATGTGGAATGGGCGCGCAGCGCCGAGGATATTCTCTGGCGCAGGACCAAGCTGGGCCTGCGCTGCCAGCCGCAGCATGTTACGCGCCTGACTGAGTGGTTGGCGGCGCGAAATGGGCCACAGCCGCAGCCGGCTGTGTAATTCATCCTGGAAGGAAAAATAGATGGCATATCTACTGGCACTGGATCAAGGCACTTCAAGTTCGCGCAGTATCGTCTTCGATGAGAGCGGCGCAATTGTCGCCACTGCCCAACAAGAATTCCGCCAGATTTTCCCGCAGCCGGGCTGGGTCGAACACGATCCGATCGATATCTGGCAAAGTCAACTGCAAACCTGCCGCGAGGTATTGATCCGCGCCGGCATCAAGGCCGGCGACGTGATCGCGCTAGGCATCGCCAATCAACGCGAGACTACGCTGGTATGGGAGCGCAGCAGCGGCCGGCCGGTGTATAACGCGGTGGTCTGGCAGGATCGCCGCAGTGAGGCGATTTGCCGGGGTTTGCGCGAGCAGGGCCTGGCCGAGGCGATTGCCCGCAAGACCGGGCTGGTGCTGGACCCTTATTTTTCCGGCGCCAAACTGCGCTGGATACTCGACAACGTGCCGGGTCTGCGCGAGCGCGCCGAACGCGGCGAATTGGCTTTCGGTACGGTCGATGCGTGGCTGGTCTGGAATCTGACCGGCGGCCGTTTGCATGTGAGCGATGTGTCGAATGCATCGCGCACCATGCTGTGGAATATTCACGACGGTTGCTGGGATGCGGAATTGTTGCAATGGCTGAATATTCCGGCGGCGCTATTGCCTGCGGTGCATCCGTCCAGCCATCTGTACGGTGAATGCGATGCGGCGCATCTGGGCGCGCCGGTGGTCATCGGCGGCATTGGCGGCGATCAGCAAGCGGCCTTATTCGGTCAGGCCTGCTTTTTACCGGGCATGGCTAAAAATACCTACGGCACCGGTTGTTTTGCGTTGATGCATACCGGCGATGTGTGCGCCGAATCGCATAACGGTTTGATCAGCACTGCAGCTTGTCAGATTGGCGCGCACAAACAATATGCGCTGGAAGGCAGCGTGTTCATCGGCGGGGCGGTGGTGCAATGGCTGCGCGATGGCCTCAAAGCGATCCGGCACGCCACCGATGTCGAAGCGCTGGCCGGCTCGGTAACGAGTGCGGAGGGGGTGATTTTTGTGCCGTCTTTTACCGGACTGGGCGCGCCGTATTGGAGCCCTTCGGCCAAAGGCGCCATCGTCGGCCTGAGCCGCGGCAGCACCGTGGCCCATATTGCCCGCGCCGCGCTGGAGTCGATTGCGTTTCAGAGTACCGCCTTGCTCAACGCGATGGGGCGCGATGCGGTTTCGCCGATTACCGAATTGCGTGTCGATGGCGGGGCGGCGGCCAATAATATGTTGTTGCAATTTCAGGCGGACTTGCTTGGCATCCCGGTGATCCGTCCACAAATTACCGAAACCACCGCGCTTGGCGCGGCTTATCTGGCGGGGCTGGCCACGGGTGTATTTCGGGATACGGCGGAATTGGCATCGCAGTGGCGCATCGAGCGAGCATTCGAGCCCGCGATGCAACGGGCTGAAGCGCTGGAGTTAATGGCACAGTGGGAATTGGCGGTGCAGCGGGTGCGGTCGGATTGAGTGTTTTATGTTTGACCTGCGGAGGTGACCCTTCGACACGGCCTGCGGCCTGCTCAGGGCGAACGGGGTTTTGGTGAAAATTTCAAAAAAAACCGTTCGCCCTGAGCAGGCCGCAGGCCGTGTCGAAGGGTCACCTCAACAGGTAAAACTTAAAGGAGCATGCACAGAAACAGTGCTCAATTACCGTATTGATCCACCGGATGATCCGATTTCGGCGGCGGCGGCGTCACCGGCGCCGCTGATGGCGCCGATGTGCTATTCGATTTGCCAAAGCCAAAGAATTCCGCGACGCCGGAAAGCGCATCCGAAACGCTGCTATCCACACCCAGCGAGGCGACAAAGCCGTTGCCCGGCGTGAAATTATCGTAATACGGATCAGCACCGATGATCTGCACGCCGTCCGGCATCGGCATGGTGTAATTGGGCACACCCTTGAGCGCAGTTGCCATATATTCGATCCAGATCGGCAACGCTAGCTGCGCACCGAATTCCTTGGTGCCGAGGCTCTTCGGCTGGTCGTAACCCATCCAGACCACGGTAGTCAGATTATGTTGATAGCCGGCAAACCAGCCGTCCATTGCATCGTTGGTGGTACCGGTTTTACCGGCCAGATCGGTGCGTTTCAGAATATTGGTGCGAGCGCCGGTGCCGCCCTGCGCGACCGATTGCAGCATGTTGGTCATCACATAACTGTTACGGGCATCGATGGCGCGGGGCGCATTCTGTTCGGCGATCAGCGGCTGCGCCTGGGACATCACATTGCCGTGCGCATCCGTGACCTGCGCAATAAGATACGGGTTGATCGTATAACCGCCATTGGCGAAGACGGAATAGGCCGCCGCCAGTTGCAGCGGGGTGGTTTGCCCTGCGCCCAGCGCCAGCGGCAGATACAGTGGCGTCTTGTCGGCATCGAAACCAAAATGCTGCGTGACGAATTGCTGCGCATACGGCACGCCGATGGCGTCGAGCAAACGGATTGAGACCAGGTTGATCGATTTTTGCAGCGCCACGCGCAACGGCGTCGGACCGCCCGGTGGATCGTCGTCTTTCGGCTCCCAGTTATCCTGACCCGGGCCGGCCGGATAAGACACCGGCGCATCGTTGACGATGGTCGCCGGGCCGTAGCCTTTTTCCAGTGCCGCCGAATAGATGAACGGCTTGAACGTGGAGCCGGGCTGACGCCAGGCCTGGGTGACGTGATTGAATTTGTTCTGGGTGAAGTCAAAACCGCCGACCAGCGAACGGATCGCGCCGTCCTGCGGTTTCATCGCCACCAGCGTCGCTTCAACCTGGGGTAATTGAACGATCTGCCAGTTTTGTTTGGCATCGAGGCGCAGCCGGATCACGGCGCCTTGGCCGATGCGTAGCGGCGCATTGGCTTTCGGATTTAAGGCCGCCGCCACAAAGCGCAGCGCCTCGCCGCTGAGCGTGACCTCGCTGTCGTCGCGCATGATGGCGCGGATATGTTTGGGATCGGCTTCGATGACGACAGCGGCGACCAGATCGTCGTTATCGGGATGGGCATCGAGTGCTTCGTCGATGGCGTCTGTGCGGTCATCTTCGTTTTTCGGCAATTGAATGGTTTGTTCCGGCCCGCGATAACCATGGCGGCGATCGTAATCCATGACCCCATTGCGTACCGCCAGATACGCTGCGCGCTGATCGGCGGCGTCGATGGTGGTGGTGACGTTGATGCCGCGGGTGTACGTATCGTCCTTGTATTGCGCGTACATCATCAGGCGCACCATTTCATCGATGTATTCGGCGTGCACGCCATATTGGGTGCCGGGCTGCTTGACGTGAATATCTTCTTTGATCGCCTCATCGTATTGCGACTGGGTGATGAATTCCAGCTCCAGCATGCGCTTGAGAATGTATTGCTGGCGGATTTGCGCGCGTTTCGGATTGGTCACCGGGTTATAGGCCGACGGCGCTTTCGGCAAGCCGGCCAGCATGGCGGCTTGCGCCAGTGTGATGTCTTTGAGGTCGCGGCCGAAATACACGCGTGCGGCGGCGGCAAAACCGAAGGCGCGCTGTCCCAGATAAATCTGGTTCATATAGACTTCGAGAATCTGGTCCTTGGTCAGCGCTGATTCGATTTCGCCGGCCAGCAGCATTTCATAAATTTTGCGTGAAAAAGTCTTTTCGCTGGACAGGAAAACATTGCGCGCGACTTGCATCGTGATTGTGCTGGCGCCTTGTTTGGCGCCGCCGTGCACCAGATCGGACAACATGGCCCGCGCAATACCGACATAATCGACCCCGCCATGCTGATAAAAGCGCGCATCCTCGATGGCGAGTACCGCGTTTTTCATATCGGCCGGAATTTCGTTCAATTTCACCAGACTGCGCTTTTCCTCGCCGAATTCGCCCATCAGCACATGATCGGCCGAATAAATGCGCAGCGGCACTTTGGGTTGGTAATTGGTAATGGCGTCGAGCGACGGCAAGCGCGGTTTCATGAAGATCACCGCGTAAGCGGCGAGCAGTCCAACCATGAGCGCACCGGCCAGGATCAGACCGCCGAAAATGAGCAGCAGACGAGGTTTCCGACGTTGCTTGCCGGAGGATGAGCTAGATCGGGATTGCGCTGCGCCGCGACGCGGAGTAGGGTTTTTCAATGGAGAAGTGCCGGAAATGAATATTCCTGCATATTCTACCGTAGTACGGCTTCGGATCTTGTGATCCGGTTTTGCGCCGCTTATGTGCCGCCTATACGCCGGTCGAGTAATTGGTCGAAGGCATCGAGGATGCGTTGCACAAAGACATTCTTGAATTTCAGTTCTGTGTTGTACGCTTCCGGGTGCACCAGCATGGTGGCGTTGGCTTCGAAAAGCAGCAGTTTTCCATCCGGCAGCAGGGAAAAATCGACACCGCCAAAGTCCAGATCCAGACGCTGCCCCATGGCTTCCAATGCCTGCCATGCCGCGCCGCTTAGCGCCGAGACGGGATCGTTCAGAAACATATATTCCTCGGCCAATTTCCAGCGCAACGACAACATATCTGCCGTAACGTAATGCGCCAGCCATTGGCTGCTGATGGCCAAATGATAGGGATAGGGTTTCCGATCGACGAAAATGACGCGATATTTGCGGTAGAAACCATCGGACGAGCGGTACTCGCAATAGCTGCTCAAATAAAGTTCATCGGCCGTGGTATCGGCATCAGCCGCCATCGCCGCCGCCGATACTGCGGCCATCTCCTGCGGCGTGTGCACTAGAACGACACCGTCGCCGCCATGGGCGCCCGCCGGCCGCACGATGATTGGATAGCTTAATGCCGCCGTTGCTGCGGCTGCATTGAGGGTGTCGGTGTTGGTATCGGCCTGTCGCCGGTCCCAGCGGATTACCGGCGGGATATGGATATTCTCAATGCCATCGAGCAACACGCCGATCCGGTCGCGCGCGGTGCGTTCGATCGCTTGCGGGGGATTGAGTACCGGCTTGTTGTTGAGCGCCAGAAACCAATTGACCGCGTCACGACTGCGGCTGGCCGTATCTGCATCGCCGATGGCATTGAATATCAGATCGTAGTGCGGCAGTTGCTGCTCGCCCTTGATGGCATATTCGATGACCCATTTGATGCGCGTGTTCTTGGTTTGCGGCAGCAAATAATCGAAGGGCACGTTGCCGGGCCGGCCGGCGCATAAAATCAATATATTGCGCATCGGTATGGTGGCCGGCTCGATGAATAGCGATTGCTGTCGATACGCCCGGTCGTAGTGCATGCCGGCCTCGGCCAGCCGGCCTTCCCGATGCAAAATCAAAGCGATATTCTGGTTGGCCTCGACCAGATCGGGGTCCAGCATCAGCGCCAGGCGGTACCACTTGGCGGCCGGTTCAAAGTGCTGGTTCATGAAATAGGTGGTGCCGATATTGAACAAGGCGATTGCCGAGCGTTCTTCCAGCGCCGCGACCGCCATGCCGGCGGCCAGTGCTTCGGTTTGCTGGCCATTTGCGTGGTATGCCAGCGCCTGCAGACGATAAACTTCGCCGTTTAAAGGCATGGCAACCGCGGCGTGCTGCAGCGCATCTAGGGCGTCTGCGAATTTTTCGTGGCTGAGATATTCCTGGCCTCGGGCCAGCCAATTTGCGCTGCTTGCGTTGATCATTGCGCTGTTCATTGCGGTGATTGTCATGGTATGCCGGCAGTACGTTGCAGCAATGCTTCGAAAGCGTCGAAGATACGCTGGATATAAACATTCTTATGTTCCAGTACGCTGGGGACGATTTCCGGGTGGACCAGCATGCTGGTATTGGCCTCGAAAACCAGAATCCGGCCATCCGGCAAGAGTGAGAAATCGATGCCGGCATAGTCGAGATCCAGCCTGCGGCCGATGGCCTGGATTGCTTGCATGGCGGCGGTGCCGAGAGCCGTTTCCGGGTCTTGCAGAAACCGGATTTCTTCTTCCAGTTTCCATGGCGTGCCTTCCATATCGGCGCTCTGATAATGCACCATCCAATGCTGGGAAATTGCCATGTGATAAGGATAGGGCTTGCGATCGATAAAGATCATCCGATACTTGCGGTAACAACCATCGGCGGAACGGTAATCGATGAAGCGGGAAACATACAAGGGGCCGGATTGCTGCGCCCGATACTGCGCAAGCGCATCGGCATCGCTCCACAATGCCAGCCCGATGCCGCCTTGCGTATGGACCGGGCGCGTCAAAAGCGGCAGTTGATCGAGAATAGCTTCATCCCAATCGTGTTGATCGGCAAAGCGCGAGATTGCCGGAATGCACAGATGATCGATGCCTTCGAGTAAAGCCGGCAGCTTATTGCGCGCCGTAGAAGCCACCTGATTCGGATTATTCAGCAGCGGTTTGGTGCACACCTGCAGAAAGCGGCTGAGCGGGCCGCTGATGTTGCCGGTCAGATCGGCGTCGCCCATGGCATTGAATACCAGATCGTAATGCGGTAATCGGGCGGCCTGATCGTCGGGGGCGTATTCGATCATCCAGTCGATGATGTTGTTGGTCTTTTCGTTGAATAGATGGGTGAGATTGACATTGCCTCTGCCGGCATCAAACAGGATCAGCACCGTTTTGTTTGCGTTAGCTGTGTAGCGTTCGAATACATTCTTGCGGGAATAAGCGAAGTCGATATGGCGCTTGGCTTCTTCGGTGCGGCCATCGTCGAGCAGGAGGGCGGAGAGGTTGATATGCGCATCGAGATAGCCGGAGTTCAGCGCCAGCACTTGCCGATAGTAGTGTTCGGCCTGGGTCAGCCGGCCAAGACTAGCATTGACCAGGCCAAGGTTGTAGAGCGCATCCTGATAGCCGGGACGGCAGGCCAGCGCCTGTTCAAAACACGTCGCGGCCGTCAGCAATTTGTTCTGGCGATTGCGCGCCACGCCGAGATTGAAATACGCTTGCGCAGTCTCGGGGGCCATCGCGGGCGCAATCGAAATGGCTTTCTCGTAAATGTTCGCCGCTTCTTCGATCAGTTCGTTGTCCATCAGCACATCGCCCATATTGAGATAGGCGGCGATGTAATGCGGCATGATGCGGATGGCAGTGCAAAATGCGGCCGCGGCATGGTCGGCTTGCCCTAGTTTGTGCAGCGTGTTGCCGATGTTGTTATACGCTTCGGCGTAGTTGGCGTCGGCCTCGATCGCTTGCCTGTAACTGGCGAGGGCGCGCTCGAATTGCCCCTGGTCGAAATAGATGGTGCCGATATTGTTGTGCGTCTCCGGCAGGTTGCTCCATAGGGCTTGCTCATAACTGCTCAGCGCTTCGTCCCGTTTTCCCAGCGCATACAGCGTGCTGCCCAGGTTGTGATACGCGTCGGCAAAATCGGGTTTGATGGCGACGGCGAGCCGGTAATGGGCGATTGCCTCGGTATAGTTGCCGGCCGATTTTTCGAGACTGGCCAGATGGTAGTGCGCGGCTGCGTTATTCGGTTCGAGCGCCAGAATTTTGGTGTAACAGCTCAGGGCCGGTTCGACTTGTTTTTTGATGCGATACGCTTGCCCCAGAGAAGCCAGATAAATTGTATTTTCAGGGGCCAGCGCATTCGCCCTCGCTATCAGCGCGATGGAAGCATCGATATCGCCGAGTTGGCCGGCGGCATTGCCCATGAGGTGTAAGGCATCTGCATTGTCGGGATCGGCTGCCAGAATCCGTTGGTAGATTTGTAGGGCATCATCGATACGGCCCGCTTGGTGGTACGCCAAAGCACTGAGAATTTCCATCGTATTCTGTGAAGTATGAGGTCTTGCGCGCAGGAAATAATAATGTCGGAATGGAGTTTAAATCATTTGTCTAAGGTTTTTCAAAACTGGCACGGGCTGCCAGCGCCGGCGCGCGTGCGCTGCAGTCGTGGAGATGGTCGTTGACCAGGCCGACCGATTGCATGAAAGCGTACATGGTGGTGGGGCCGACAAAGCTCCAGCCGCGGTTTTTGAGCGCTTTGGATAAGGCGATCGACTCCGGCGATGTGGTCATGGTTCTGAGAATTTCCATGGTCATCTTCTTCGGACGGTCTGCCGGCGGCGGTTCGAATTGCCAGATGAATGCCGCCAGACTGCCGAATTCCTTGCGCAGTTCAAGGGCACGGGCGGCGTTGTTGATGGTCGATGCTATTTTCCCGCGGTGGCGGACGATACCGGCATCGCCCAGCAGACGCACGATATCGTTTTCATCGAATGCGGCAACCTTTTTCATGTCGAAA
>DATMOE010000091.1:0-6260 GCA_035568435.1 Herbaspirillum sp.
GTTGCTGCCTTATCTTTACGTCCCATTTTTACACCTCAACGCTTGGGCCGGCGCGCCAATACCTGGCATACGGCTTGCGCGCTTTCGTTGGCGGTATCGCGCAACAGGCTGTGATGCATGTCGATAAAGCGCTGCCGCAAGGAAGCCTTGAGTAGCGGATTATCCATTTGCAGCCAGAGCGCATCGGCCAGCGCTTGCGGCGTTGCTGCATCCTGCAATAACTCCGGCACCACAAATTCGCGCGCCAGAATATTCGGCAAACCGATCCACGGCTGATAACTCATGTGACGCAGCACCTGGTAGGTTGCGGGCATCATCTTATAACCGATCACCATCGGTTTCTTGAACAGCGCCACTTCCAGCGATGCCGTGCCGGACGCTACCAGCACGCCATCTGCGGCAGCGAGCGCCACGTGCGACTGGCCATCCAGTATTTGCAACGGCACATCGGCCAGGCCGGCTTCGGCCAGCAAGCTTTCAAAATACTGCCGCTGTCTTGGCCCCGCCATCGGCGCCAGGAAACGCAATTGCGGATCGCGCTGCAACAGCAGTTTGGCAGCGGCAACGAAACTGACGCTATTGTATTTAAGTTCGGACATGCGGCTGCCGGGCAAAATAGCCACGACGTTTGCATCTGCGGCCAAGCCGAGCGTGGCGCGCGCGGCTGCGACGTCCGGTTCCATCGGGATGATCTCGGCCAGCGGATGTCCCACGTAGGTCACAGGGATGCCGGCCTTGCGATACAAGGCTTCTTCAAACGGAAAAACCACCAGCATGTGGGAAACGGCACGGGTAATTTTTTTGATGCGTCCGCCGCGCCAGGCCCAGACCGACGGGCTGATGAAATGCATGGTCGGAATACCGGCGTTTTTCAACTCGGTTTCCAGTCCCAGATTGAAATCCGGCGCATCGACGCCGATAAACAGATCCGGCCGCCGCGCCAGTAACTGATCGCGCAGCGCAATTTGAATGCCTTTGATTTCGCGATAATGGCGCAGCACTTCAAACAAACCGTTGACCGATAATTTTTCCATCGGCCAATCGCTGACAAAACCGTATTGCGCCATCCGTTCGCCGCCGATGCCATGCAGCGCGGCATCCGGCAAACGCGGTCGCAGACCCGACAGCAAACGGCTCGCCAGCAAATCGCCGGAACTCTCGCCGGCGACCATGGCAATCGATAAATTATCGAATGATGCCACGGGGCGATGCCTCGATAAATTCACGCAATAAACGCAAATGCGAGGCTGCTTCAGGGGTGTTATTTTCTTCCGCCAGCAACGCTGCCTTGGCGTCTTCCAGCGGCAGTCCGGCACGGTAGATCAGTTTGTAGCCGCGTTTGATGGCCTGAATCTGCCCAACGCTGAAACCGCGTCGCCGCAGGCCTTCGCTATTGATGCCGGCCGGTACCGCGCGATTGCCGGCAGCGGTGACGAAAGGCGGCACATCCTGGCTGACAGCAGCCGTAAATGCCGTCATTGCATGCGCGCCGATATGGCAGAACTGATGCACGGTCGTAAAGCCGCCGAGGAAGACCCAATCGCCCAGATGCACATGGCCGGCCAGCGTTGCGTTATTGGCCAGAATGAGGTGATTGCCGAGCTGGCAATCATGCGCAACGTGCACATAGGCCATGATCAGATTGTCGCTGCCGATACGGGTGACGCCGGCATCTTGGGCGGTACCCAGATTGAGCGTGACGAATTCACGGATGGTGTTGCGATCGCCGATTTCCAGGCCGGTTTCTTCACCGGCGTATTTCTTATCCTGCGGTGCGGCGCCGATGGAGCTGAACTGATAAAAAGTATTATCGCGCCCGATGGTGGTGCGGCCTTGAATGACCACGTGCGGACCAATTTTGGTGCCGGCGGCGATGCTGACGTGCGCGCCGATAACGGCATACGGCCCGACTTCGACTGTCGGGTCCAGGCGCGCACCCGCTTCAATGATCGCGCTCGGATGAATGTTTCCCATGGGTTCAGGCCGTTTTGCTGGCATCGTCGGCATTGCGCATGGTGCACATCAGATCGGCTTCGACCGCCAGTTGACCGTCGACGGTCGCCCTCGCCTTGTATTTCCAGATGCCGCGTGCGCAACGGGTAATTTCAACATCCATCTTCAACTGATCGCCCGGCTCGACCGGACGCTTGAAACGGGCGTTATCGATGCCGATGAAATAAACCACCGTGCTGGCGTCCGGCTTTCTGCCTTCGGTCAAAAACGATAGCAGCGCAGCGGTTTGCGCCAGCGCTTCGATCATCAGTACGCCCGGCATCACCGGCTTGTGCGGAAAATGGCCATTGAAAAACTCTTCATTGGCGCTGACATTTTTGATCGCAGTGATTGTTTTGCCGCTATCCCAGTCCAGCACGCGGTCGACCAGCAGCATCGGGTAGCGGTGCGGCAGATATTCTTTGATTTGATTGATGTCGAGACTATTCATGATTTTTTTCAATAAGCGATTTAATCAATTTTTCCATGGCGCGCATTCTCTCACGCATCGAGGGTAAATTACGCAGCAAGGCAGCAGATTTTTCCCATTCGCCGTGTTTGGTTATCGGATAAAAGCCGGTGTACTGCCCCGGTTCAGAGATCGAACGCATGGCCAGGGTGCCCGCCGATACGTGCACCCGGTCGGCGATGGTGATATGGCCATGGATCATTGCCGCGCCTCCAATCGAGCAATATTTGCCGATAATCGCGCTGCCGGCGATGCCGGCACAGGCGGCAATCGCCGTGTGGTCGCCGATCTGGCAGTTATGCGCGATCTGAATCTGGTTATCGAGCTTGACGCCGTTGCCGATCATGGTATCGGCCAGGGCCCCACGGTCGATCGTTGTATTGGCGCCAATCTCGACGTCATCGCCGATCACGACGCAACCGACTTGCGGGATTTTGACCCAGACGCCGCTTTCGTTGGCGAAACCGAAACCGTCAGCACCAATCACAACCCCCGGATGCAAGATACCGCGCCGGCCGATCCGGCAGCCATGCTGCACGGTGACTCTGGCGTATAAATGCGTTTGCGCGCCGATGACCGCATCGCGTCCGATGAAGCAGCCGGCATCGATACGCGCACCATCGCCGATCACAGCGCCGGCCTCAATCACGACATGAGGACCGATGGTAGCGCCGGCGGCAATGCTGGCAGTCGCGTCGATGACGGCGCTTGGATGCACGCCGGCGGCAACCGGTGGCGCAGATAGCGCGGCAAACCACTGTGCCGCGTGGGCAAAATAGGCATAGGGATTGGCAGTCACGATACGCACGCCGCCATAGGCAGAACCCAGCGCGGCGTGCTCGTGAGGCGACAGAATCAGCGCCGCGGCCTGCGTGTGCTCTGCCTGGCTACGAAACTTTGAATTGGATAAAAACGTGATATGAGAGGCGGTCGCCGCGTCCAGCGGTGCGATACCGGTGACGACAAGCGTTGCATCGCCGATCAATTCACCGCCAAGACGTTCGACCAGTTCTGTCAGCCGAATACTCATAAAGGCCTTAAAGGTCGGTTAATGTAGTCACTAAGGTGGTCGCTAAATGTTCTCGCCACATGCAATCAGGGCGCTGCATGCAAATGCAAAGCGCCCTGTTGATGGACAGCCGGCTAGTGTGCTGTCCCGCAAAATAAATTACTTGCTGCTATTTAACGCCTTGATCACTTTATCCGTGATGTCGATACGCGGGCTGACATACACAGCATCCTGAAAAACGATGTCATATTTTTCAGATTCGGCAATCTGGCGGATCACTTTGTTCGAACGATCCAGCACCGCAGCTAATTCCTCATTGCGACGCTGATTCAGATCTTCACGAAATTCACGCTGCTTGCGCTGAAACTCTTTATCCAGATCGGTCAATTCGCGTTGGCGCTTGATACGATCCGTTTCCGACAAGGTGGCGCTATCCTTATCCAGCTTATCGGACACCGCCTTCAGGCGCGCACCCATATCTTCAATTTCCTTGTTGCGCTGGGAAAACTCCTGCTCAATCTTTGCACTGGCCGCTTTGGCAGGTGTCGCTTCCTTGAAAATCCGGTCAGTATTGACAAAACCAATCTTGGAGGTTTCCTGCGCATAGGCACTTGCACCGGCAGCCAGACAAACTGCCAAAGCGGCAATTTGTAACGACAGAATTGATTTGCTAAATAACTTCAAAATGTTTCTCCGCGATTCAAAATAGGCATTATGCCACTCTTCGACTGGGCACCGTTAGAAGCCGGTGCCTAACTGAAACTGGAAGGACTGTACTTGATCGGTGGGCGACGCATTCAATGCTTTACCATAACTCAACTTGATCGGGCCGATCGGCGAAATCCAGCTGATGCCCACCCCGGTGGAATAGCGCAATTGCGTAAACAGTTTCTCCCCCGGCGCATAGACCTGGCCGCCATCGAGGAAGGTGAACCAACGCAAGGTACGATCCTGACCTGATCCGGGGAACGGCATTTGCAATTCCAAGCTGCCCAGAACCCGTTTGGAACCACCCTGAGAATCGCCGTACTGATCGCGCACCTGGCCCAGACTGTTGCCGCTATAGCCGCGAACGGTACCGATACCACCGGCATAATAATTCTTAAATACGGGATAAGCCGTACCGCCAAGGCCGGCGCCGTAATCGATTTGCGCATTCGTCGCCAGCGTTACTGCGTTGCTGAACAAAGGCTGGAAATACTGATGCTGATAGCCGGCGCGATAATACTTCAGCGAACCGAAAGTGGAAATCTCAAAATTGGCTTTTTGGAACCGTCCGCTGGTCGGTACCAGTGCGCTGTCGCGGCTATCCCGCTGCCATGCTGCCGTCAGTGGGAAACTGGTGGTTACCGCTGTACCAATCCCGCTAGGGTCGCCGAAAGATGACACGTAACTCTGATAGATCAGCGGGCTGGTAGTGTCAGTGAGAACCTTCGTATTTTCAACGCCGAGACCAAAGTAAATCGTATCGAGCTCTGAAAACGGCACACCGAAGCTGACGTTGGCGCCAGTCGTTTTCACTGTGTAATCGCCGATATAACCGGCCGGTTGCGACGAGGTGCGCAGATAGAGCGAGTAACTCCGGCTGATGCCGTCATCGGTAAAGTATGGATTGGTCTGCGTGAGCGCAATGGTGCGATAGTACGAACTGGTATTGACATCGAGGCCGATCGTATTGCCGCTCCCGAATGCATTGACTTGCTGGATCGAACCGGAGAGGCTGACTTTGTCGACTTGCGAGTAACCGGCGCCGACCATGATGTTGCCGGTCGGTTTTTCCGTGACGAGCATATTCACATCGACCTGATCGGTACTGCCCGGCACTTGCGGTGTTTCGACATTGACGTCTTTGAAATAGCCGAGACGGTCGACGCGATCGCGCGAAAGTTTGATTTTTTCGCCGTCATACCAGGAATTTTCAAATTGGCGCATTTCGCGTCGCACCACTTCATCGCGGGTTTTGGTATTGCCGCTGATATTGATCTGGCGCACATAGACGCGCTTGCCGGGGTCGACCATGATATCGAGCGCGACCTGTTTTTTCTCGTGATCCAGTTGCGGCGATGCATTGACGTTGGTGAACGCGTAACCGAAATTGCCCATGCGGTCGGAAATCTTCTTGGTACTCGCATTGAGCTTGGCGCCGGAATAAACATCGCCCTTTTTGACCTGAAGCAACGACTCCAGATCTTTATTCATGCCGAACATTTCACCTTCCAGCTTGACATCCGATATCGTGTATTTATCGCCTTCGCTGATATTGATGGTGACGTAAATGTCTTTCTTGTCCGGCGAAATCGATACTTGGGTCGAATTGACTTGCATCTCGATGTAGCCGCGATCCAGATAGTACGAGCGCAGCGTGTCGATATCGGTGGCCAGCTTCGCCTTCGCATATTGATCGTTCTTGGTATACCAGGTAAACCAGCCCGGCGTGGTCAGCTTCAGTTGTTTGAGCAGTTCGGCGTCCGAGAAGTCTTTATTGCCGACAATGCTGATTTGCTTGATGCGTGCTGCTTCGCCTTCTTCCACTGCAAACGTTACATTGACCCGATTACGCTCCACCGGTGTCACCGTCGTCGTGATTTTGGCGCCATATAGACCGCGCGATAAATATTGCTTCTTCAATTCCTGCTCGGCACGATCGACCAGGGAACGGTTGTAAATACGCGATTCGCCGACGCCGATTTCCTTGAGCGCTTTGGTCAGCGTGTCCTTATCGAATTCCTTGATGCCGGTAAAGTCGACACTGGCAATCGATGGCAACTCTTCCACCATCACCACCAGCAC
>DATMOE010000092.1:0-4346 GCA_035568435.1 Herbaspirillum sp.
ATAGCCGGTGCCGTGCTTGCAGGCGGCGCACCGCATTCGCACTATGGCCGGTGGCGTTTTTGACGGTTTGCGCTTCATCCAGAATCAGCATGTGAAATTGCTGCGCTTCCAGCGCCGCGCGATCACGCCACAAGAGTGGATAAGTGGTCAGCACCAGATCGTGATCGGCGATCCGGCCGAATAATTTTCTGCGCGCCGGCCCCTGCAAAGTCAGTACGCGCAGCGCCGGCGCCATGCGTTTCGCTTCGGCCTGCCAATTGAAGATCAGTGAAGTCGGCAGTACCACCAATGCCGGTCGATCGAGCCGGCCGGCTTGCTGTTCGATCAGCAAATGCGCCAATGCCTGTGCGGTTTTTCCGAGCCCCATATCGTCGGCCAGAATCCCGGCCAGATGATGCTCGCGCAGATATTGCAACCAGGCCACGCCGTGCAATTGATACGGCCGCAAAGTCACGCCAAGGCCGGCCGGCGCGGCAATTTCGCGCGGCCCGCCGGCCTCTTGCAAGCGTTGCGCCAGACTACGCAGACCCGCTGCGCCTTGCAATTGCCATGCGCCATGCGTGCCGGCGCGCTGCTGCTGGGTGTCCATCAAGCGTTGACGCATCGCTTCGAGACGGTAAGCATCCCACGCCGATAATGCCAGCGGACCTTCCTTGCGTTGCGGATCGCTCAGCAAATCGAGCATGCTGCCGACGATGATTTTGAGCGGCGCGGCCAAGGCATCGATGCGCTTGCCGCCCGGCGCGCGCAATCGTATCAAAGCGTGATCGTCGATCAATGCAACTTTTGCCGCATCCAGCCAGCGCGCATCGGTTTGCAGTAAATGCGCCAGCAGCGGCACCAGATCGACTTGCTGGCCGTCGATCTCGATTCCCAGACTCAACAGCCACGAGCCCTCATCGGCTGGCAGACCCAGTGCTTTGATTTCCGGCGCATGGCCGCGCATGCGTGCGGCAACTTCTTTACCGATCACCTCACCGCTGTGCGGATTGACAATCAGATGCCAGGCATCGACCGCAACGCTTTCGTGTGCAAAACCGGGACAGACCACCACGCGCCATCCTTGCGCTTGCAGCAGCGGCAAGCGTTCCGCCCAGAAATCGCTGAAGAAATTTTCCTGCACCAGCGTCCACAGGCTGTCGTAGTTTTCGGCGATTTCTTCGCTGCGCCATTGCAGATTTTGCGGCGGCAACGGATGCAGGCCAGCATCGAGAACGCTATCGAGCGCATCGGCTTCGGCATCGAAGTCACGCGTCAATATTTTCCCATCGCGATCTTCCACCTGCCGCTCGGACGGCGGTCGGCGATTAAGCAGAGAGGTGGGCGCCGGGGCAGACCAGCGCAGGGAGCCATCATCGGAACAATACGTCCAGGCGATTTGCACCACCGTCACCTGAGCGCCGCGCGGCCCGAACGGCCCGGACGGCTTCATACCCAGCAAGCCATCGCCACGCGTGAGCGTGCGCAATGTCATGCGGGGGCGAAAGCGGGTCAATGGCTCTTCTGTACTACCGATCATTTTCCGTGATTGCGTTGAGACTGAGCGCGGCTGAACTAAGCCGGTTTCGGACCCTTGCGATGCGGTTTCGGCGCTGCCTTGCGGGTATCGGCTTTGCTGAAATCAGCCTTGTTTTTGAACGCTGCACCGGCCGGCTTTTTAGCGGCATTCTTCTCTTCAAAACGCCGATCGCCACCGGTTTTTTTGGCGAACGGCGACTTACTTTGCCCCGGGGCCTGATTGATCGAAGGCGCGGCAGGCGGCGGCGTTTCCCCGGCACGGCTGATGCGCAACTGCTGACCGGCGACCCAAACCGTTTTCAAATGGTCGATCAAATCCGGCGGCATATCATCCGGCAAATCCAGTGTGCTGTGATCGTCGTGAATTTGGATGCGGCCGATATGTTTGGCATCCATGCCTGCCTCGTTGGCGATGGCGCCGACGATATTGCCGGGCTTGACGCCATGCGCGTGGCCGACTTCGATGCGGAATGTGCTTTTGCCGGTATCGCTGGCATGCGCTGCGCGCTCCCGGTTCGGGAACGGCGCCGATGCGCGTGCCGGGCGCTCGGTATGTTCGGTGCGCTCGGTACGCTCAAACCGCGCAGGCCGTTCATCGCGCCCGCTGCGTTCGGACTTACTTTCAAACTTGCCGCCACGCGCCGGCCTATCTTCGGCAAAACGACTGACCGGTTCACGCTGATTTTTATCCAGCAGCAACGGCACATCGCCGCGTGCCATTTTTGCCAATGCCGCTGCGATATCGTGCGCCGGCACATTATTTTCACGCTCGTAATCTTCGATCAGCGATTGGAAATCGGCCAGTCCGCCGGCTTCCAGCGTTGCGCTGATTTCATCCTTGAATTTTCCGATACGCACATCGTTGACCACTTGCACGCTGGGCAATTCGAGCGCCGATATCGGCTGCCGCGTGGCGCGTTCGATTGCCTTCAGCAAATTGCGTTCGCGTGGCGTGATAAACAGAATCGCCTCGCCGCTGCGACCGGCGCGGCCGGTGCGGCCGATGCGATGGGTATAACTTTCAGGATCGTGCGGCACATCGTAATTGATCACATGACTGATGCGCTCCACATCCAGCCCACGCGCGGCGACATCGGTGGCGACCAGGATATCGATCTTGCCGTCTTTTAATTGTTGGATAGTGCGCTCGCGCTGTTGTTGCACAATATCGCCGTTGATGGCCGCCGCCGAGAAGCCGCGGGCTTGCAATTTACCGGCCAGCTCTTCGGTGCCGAGCTTGGTGCGCGAGAAAATAATCATGCCGTCGAAATCTTCAGCTTCCAGAATACGCGTCAGCGCATCCAGCTTATGCATGCCGCTGACCAGCCAATAGCGCTGGCGAATATTATCGGCGGTACCGGTTTTGGCGGCGACGGTGAGTTCGGCGGGGTCGCGCAAATAAGTCTGCGCGATACGGCGGATTGCAGAAGGCATGGTGGCCGAGAACAACGCAGTCTGACGCGTCTCCGGCGTTTGCTGAAGAATATGTTCGACGTCGTCGATAAAACCCATGCGCAGCATTTCATCGGCCTCGTCCAGCACCAGCGTTTTCAGTTTCGACAAATCCAGCGAATGTTTATCCAGATGATCGATCACGCGGCCGGGCGTACCGACCACGACATGCACACCGCGGCGCAAAGCACTCAACTGCGCGCTATAACTTTGGCCGCCGTAAATCGGCAGCACATGAAAACCGGGAATATGCGTTGCATAACGCTGGAACGCCTCGGCCACCTGGATCGCCAGTTCACGCGTCGGCGCCAGCACCAATGCTTGCGGGGTTTTTTGTTGCAGATCGATGCGCGCCAGAATGGGCAATGCAAACGCGGCCGTTTTACCGGTGCCGGTTTGCGCCTGACCGAGCACGTCGCGGTTCTGCAGCAGTGTGGGAATGGTCGCGGCCTGGATCGGCGACGGCGATTCATAACCGAGCTCTTTCAGAACGCGCAACAGCGGCTCGCTCAAATTGAGTTCGGCAAAGGAAGGTATTGGGGTGTCGGACATGATGTACTCGCAAGTTCGCTCGAATCGCAATATGCGAAAGAATGAGGCGAGTTTACTCTTTTACGCCGCGGCAGATCAGGAAGAAACGCTGCCAAGCCTAATTATTTACAATGAAAAGCCAGCATTCGCTTGTAGCGCGAGGGGCATTGTGGGATACTCCGGGCCTCAGACGCGGGGTGGAGCAGTCTGGCAGCTCGTCGGGCTCATAACCCGAAGGTCGTAGGTTCAAATCCTGCCCCCGCAACCAGTTTCATTTTGTAAATTTTTACATATTCAAGCCCTTGGCGCCATGAGCTTCACTGCTCCGGCGCTTATTTTTTGGGCGCAAACATCAAGCACGACTCACCTGAGGACTCTTTTACGTCAAGGCACGGTAGTCGCTTGCTTTTAAATTGCATGGCTCGGCATCCACACGGAAAATTCGCATCCCATGAAATAAAATAGTGTTTGCATTCTTTGCAGGACACATTGTGTTGATCATGTGTTGACGAGGAAATTGGTGCTTCTTTCATCTAGATATCATCTCACGCCGATTCTGGGGCTGTTGTCCTCTATGATAGCCGCCCTTCGCTTTTTCGTGGCAAGGACCTGAAGGTCGTGTCGTCCGCAAGAGAAGCGCAACGCTGATGGCTGACTACCGGACATTAACGCATCCAGTTTTCAGCCCACCTTTCCCCTTCTTAAACCATCAACAACCCAGAATTCCAATCCACCGTCAAGTCGAATTAATAGCTACTTCATGTCGTTCATTTGATTCTGTCTCAATGCGCAAAACTACACTAAGTTTCGGTTTCAAAACACCGTAAAAGATATAGTGATGTAGC
>DATMOE010000093.1:0-2724 GCA_035568435.1 Herbaspirillum sp.
TGGGTTGGTATTCGATAACTGAAGAAGGAATTACCGTGGACGAACTATTGAACGAACCGTATGAAGAAGCCGCTGAAGCGGCATTGCAAGCCAGCCCGGAACAGGCCGGTGAGGATGTAATTCAAGATGGGCCAGCGGCGCGGGCAGGCATTGCACGCATTCCGGTGCGGCTCGAATTTGTGTTGCAGCAGAACAAATTGACCATGGGCGAACTGAGCCAAATGTATAGCGGTCAAGTCATCGCTTTGGCGTCGGAGGCGGAAAAACAAGTGCTGGTACTGGCCAACGGCGCGGTTTTGGGGCGCGGCGAACTGGTGCAGATGGACGACCGGCTCGGCGTTGAAATCATCGATCTTTACGGGAGCGGCGACGATGCCCACTGACGTTAGCCTGATCGCGCTGCTGTCGTTTTCCGCGCTGTTGCCATTTCTGATCGCGTCGGGCACTTGCTACGTCAAGTTTTCGATTGTCTTCATCATGATGCGCAATGCGATGGGATTGCAGCAGGTGCCGTCGAACATGACGCTCAACGGTATTGCGTTGCTGCTGTCGCTGTTCGTGATGGCGCCGGTGGCGCAGCAGGCTTACGACCATTTCAGCCGCGGTGCGCGCATCGATAGCGTGGCATCGCTGAATAGTTTCGCTGACGAAGGCTTGAGCGGTTATCGCAATTATTTGAAGAAATATGCCGATCCCGATCTGGTCGCATTTTTCCAGCGCGCACAAAATGCGCGCCAGCACGGCCAGGATGGCGATGAAGACTATGCGCCACGACAGGATGCGGAGGCCGAGTACGACGCTGAACGGCCGTCGATCCTGGCGCTGCTGCCGGCGTATGCGCTGAGCGAAATTAAAAGCGCCTTCAAAATCGCCTTTTTTTTATACGTGCCGTTTGTGGTGGTCGATCTCTTGATTTCAAGTATTTTGCTGGCGCTGGGCATGATGATGATGAGCCCGGTGACGATTTCGGTGCCGGTCAAATTGCTGTTGTTCGTGGCGCTGGATGGCTGGACTTTATTGTCCAAGGGCCTGGTGCTGCAATATTTAGACGTGGCGGGCTAGCGATATGGACCATCTTGTTTATATCGGCAACAAGGCGCTGTATCTGGTGCTGGTTCTGTCGGCCTGGCCGATCGCCGTGGCGACTGCGGTCGGGCTGCTGGTCGGCCTGTTTCAGACGGTGACGCAGTTGCAGGAGCAGACGCTGCCGTTCGGCGTGAAATTATTGTGCGTGTGTTTGTGCTTGTTTGTGCTGTCCGGCTGGATCGGCGAAAGCCTGCTCAATTTCAGCCGCGAAGCATTTACCGCCGCGCTGCGGCGCTAAGCGGCATGCACGGCACGCTTTCCATCGACGCGCTGCAACTGAGCCTGTATCCGTGGCTGTTGGGCGGGGCCTTGGGCGCGTTGCGGTTGGCGCCGCTGTTTTTCATGTTGCCGTTTCTGAATTCCGGCGTGCTGGCCGGCGCACCGCGCCAGGCCACCATCATGCTGGTGGCGCTGAGTCTGTGGCCGCATGCGCCGGCGATGTTGCCGGCATTCGAGGCCTGGTTGTATATGGGCATGATCGCGCGTGAATTGAGCATCGGCCTGACGCTGGGCTGCCTGCTGGCGTGGCCGTTCTGGGTGATGCATGCGTTGGGCAGCATTATCGACAATCAACGCGGCGCGACGATGAGCAGCACGATCGATCCGGTCAACGGTGTCGATACCTCTGAATTGTCGAACCTATTTAATTTGTTCGCCGCCGTGATTTATTTGCAGGCCGGCGGCATGACATTGATGCTGGAAGTGGTGGCCGAGAGCTACCGTCTGTTCGACCCGCTGCAATTGGGCCTGCCGGAGTGGCGTGCCTTATTGCCGGTGTTGAATTCAATGATGGCCAAGGCGATGGTATTGGCCAGCCCGGTCGTCTCGGCGATGTTGCTGTCGGAAGTGTTGCTGGGTGTGCTGTCGCGTTTTGCGCCGCAGCTCAATGCCTTTGCCGTTTCGCTCAGCATCAAAAGTGCGATCGCATTCGCGGTGCTGCTGATTTATTTCGGGCCGACGTTGCCGGGGCAGATCATCGGCATGGGCTTGGCGCCGAGCCCGCTTGGGGCTTGGTTAGGAGACGCTGGTGTCCTCTGAAAAAACCGAACTGCCGACCGACAAAAAACGTCGTGATTCGGCCAAGCGCGGGCAATCGTTCAAGAGCCGTGATGTGGTGGCCGCGGTGTTGCTCCTGAGCGGCGTCTGCGTGGTGGTCGCGCATGCCTCGGCGGTCGGATTGATGGAACTGCTGATGGCCGTCATTGCAGACGGTTTCCGGCAAGATCCGGCGCAATACACGGCGGCGCTGCTGGGGCAGTTGGCGGGCATTCTGCTGCCGATTTTGCTGGTGTGCATCGCGGCGGTGGCGCTGCCTTCCTTGTATCAGAGCAAATTTGTGCTGGCTACCGAAGCGCTGGGCTTGAAGTTCGATTCGCTCAATCCGGTGAACGGTTTCAAGAAATTATTCAGCATGCGGACCATCAAGGATCTGATCAAAACCATTTTGCATTTGCTGTGTTTCGTCCTTGCCGCGGTGATTTTCTGGGACATGCAGAAAGGCAAGATTCTGGGGCAGATTCACGCCCAGGCCGGCGATTTGCTGCCGATCTGGGGCGGATTGCTGCTATCGCTGCTGCTGACTTGCCTGGCTTGTATCGCGGCGATTGTGGCGCTCGATGTACTGGCTGAAATATTCCT
>DATMOE010000094.1:0-2433 GCA_035568435.1 Herbaspirillum sp.
CTGCACGGTTTGCAGGGCGTCTCTTATCAGGACGCTACGGCCGGCAATACAGTTGTCGTACAGCAGGACATGGATCTAACGCTGACGCAGGAGCTGGACCGGGTATATCTATCGCCGCCGAAGAAATTAACCTTGATCGAGCAGGGCGTATCCACAGTGCTAATTGAACAGCAGGGCTTCGTAGATAGCGTGGTCTGGAATCCGGGTCCGATCAATGCGGCCACGCTGACCGATTTCCCTGACGACGACTGGCTGCGCATGCTATGCGTCGAAGCCGCATGCGCTGCAGCGCCGATACGCCTGATGCCCGGTCAAAGCTGGACCGGCAGCCAAATATTGACCGTGCTGGAGGATTAGTGGCCTGGCCTGTTAACAGGCCCTAGGCCCTAATCCGGCACATTACATCACACTAAATTAAAATTCAGTTCATTCCATCTCATGCCACAAAACAAACGCCCCGTACCCAGAAAATCCACCCCATCGCCGGAAGAAAAAGAAGACGCGCTGATCCAGCAACTATGCGATCTGGCGATCACACTGGCCGAACGGGAAGAAGACGACGCCGATGTCGACACTGTTACCGATGCAGCTTTTCCGGCACAGATCGAATTAAACAAAATCATCCGAAAATGCCTGCACCGCAAGCAGGACGACATCCTCTACGAAGCGCTGGAGCGCAGCAAATACGCCGATATCGATGCCTGGCAAATGCTCAAGGAAAGCATCGCCGAGGCTTCGGAAGTCACGCTGATCCGGCGCGAACAGGGCGCGGATCATGAAATCAACGCCTTCGTTATTCCGGTCTTCGCGCGCACCGACGGCGGTCTGCATGCGGACCAATGCTGCACCGATCAGGAGGCATTCGATCAATTGGTCAAAAGCCTTCAGCAAGCGCAACTGGAAAGCGCCGATGCCAAGGTGGTGCTGATCAACCACGCTTACCATCTGGATGAAATCGACAGCATCACTTATTCACATATCAGCGAAATGATGCGCGATGCCTATGCCTCGATGACCGATAAAAAAGCCGCGGCCACGCCGGCCATCGATCGCAGCTTCGGCGGCTGGCCGGACAATCTATTCCAGCCCGGCGATCAAGCCATAGAACTGCGGTTCTTATTGGGATTCGCCTTAAAGACAGTCGATGATGTGTTTTATCACGTCCCCGAGGATGCGCTTGCAATGGACACCTATTTTGCCCAACGCGCATCGCATTTTCAGCAATGGAGCGTTACCGCCGCGCCATTGCTCAAGCGTCTGCTGGTCACCGATGGCGCCGCGATCGATATCAATTTTCTGTATCAGGATCTATTTCATGGCGGCAAAGAGCGCGGCATCGCCGAATACTTCATGCTGCAGATGATGTCGGCGTTGAATCAAGCGCTGGCGGCCAGCGGCGCCGCGCCGGAACAGACCCGCGCAGTGATCGGCCCGGCGACCTTGCGGGACGATATTTTCCTGCGTGTGAATTTATATAAAGAGGCCGACGGCGCGCTGATCGCCACGGCAGAAAAACCATTGACCGCAATCCCGGACCTGCAGATTGAAATCGATGACACCTGCGACGCATTGAATACCATCGGCATCACATCCATGGCGATTGCCGCCGGCTTCGATGCACAGGATCAGGCGCTGGAGGTCAGGCCCTATCTCTATCCTGAGTAAACAGATACTTGCCAGCTATTTCCGTCCCCTCACATTCGGCAGCAAAATGGTCAGCATACCCAGCAACGGCAGAAACGAACACAGTTTGTAGACATAAGCGATCCCTGCCACGTCCGCGATATGCCCCAGGCCGGCGGCGCCCAGACCGCCGATGCCGAATGTCAGCCCGAAAAACACGCCGGCGATCATGCCGACATTGCCCGGCACCAACTCTTGCGCAAACACCACAATCGCCGAAAATGCCGAAGCAAGCACAAAGCCGATCACCATCGTCAGCACGCCGGTCCAGAACAGATCGGTCATGTATGGCATCGCCAATGTGAATGGCGCGACGCCGAGAATCGACATCCAGATCACGCTTTTACGACCGATCTTGTCGCCGATCGGGCCGCCAAAGAAAGTGCCTGCGGCGACCGCGGCCAGAAACAGGAACAGATACATTTGCGCCGATGCCACCGGCAGCCCGAATTTATCGATCAAGTAAAAAGTGTAGTAACTGGTCATGCTGGACATATAGATAAATTTGGAAAACAGCAGCAACGCCAGCACGACCAGCGAACCGATTACGCGCCCACGCGACAGTTGCGGGCCGTGGCGCTGTCCGATTTTCCGTTTGAACAGCGGCAGATGGGTGGCGTACCAGCGGCTGACGGTGCTCAACACGCCGATTGCCACCAGCGCGAACAACATGAACCAAGCCATCCGACCGCGTCCGCGGCCGATAATAATCGCTACGGCCGTCAGCGGACCCAGTGCGCTGCCGACATT